>JACCXZ010000071.1 GCA_013696745.1 Nocardioidaceae bacterium
ACGGGAGGCAGGCCGAGCAGCCGGCGGTTGACGGCCTCGGCGGAGAACACCTCCTCGATCACCAGGCGGGCGGCGCCCACGACACCGGCACGGTCGTCCAGGATGCTGGCGAGGAGCTGCAGGTCGCGGGTGGCGAACGGCTGGGCCCGTTGGTAGACCCGCTCTCGCACAGCACCCATGAAGTGCTCCTGGGCATGGACCAGGTCGCCCCCCACCACGAGGACCTCCGGGTTGAGCAGGCTGACCGCTGTTGCCAGGACGTCACCCAGGACCAGGCCGGCCTCACGGATCAGCTCGATCGCCTCGAGGTCCCCGTCCTGCGCTAGCTCCGCGACGCCGCGACTGGTCTCCACCGTGCGGCCGAGCTCGCGCAGCCGGCCGGCAAGCGCTCCCCCACTGGCCGAGGCCGCCAGGCAGCCCCGTGCGCCGCAGGCGCAGACCGGCCCGGACTCGCTGTCGGAGATCCGGACGTGCCCGATGTCCCCCGACCCACCGTTCGCACCGCGCACCAGCTTGCGGTCGACCACCATGCCCGCACCGATACCGGTGGCAACCTTGACGAACAACAGCGACGGGCAGTCCGGGTACGAGTCGTGGAACTCGCCCAGCGCCATGATGTTCGCGTCGTTCTCCACGAAGCCGACGACGCCGAACTCCTGCTCGAGCCGGTCGCGGACCGGGTAGTCGTGCCAACCGGGCATGATCGTGGGCCGGATCGGTCGCCCGGCGACGACGTCGACCGGGCCGGGGATGCCCACGCCGAGGCCGACCACGTCGGCGCGGTCGTAGCCGCTTGCGGCGACGAGATCGGCCCACTGACCCTCCAGCCAGCCCAGCACCGCCTCGGGCCCGTTGCTGATGCGCAGCTGCTCGGCGACCTCGCCCAGGGTCCGGCCGGCCAGGTCGCACAGCGCGGCGCGCGCGTGGGTGGCACCGAGGTCGGCGGCGAGCACGACTCCGTGTCTCTCGTCGAAGGCGAGCAGGTTCGACGGGCGCCCACGCGCCCCGCTCTCCACGCCCACCTCGTGGACGTAGCCGAGCTGGAGGAGCTGGTCGAGTCTGGCCGCGACCGTCGACCGTGACAGCCCGGTCGTGTCGAGCAGCTCGCGCCGGGTCCGGGCCCGACCGGTGCGGATGAGGTGCAGCAGCTGCCCAGCAGCAAGCTGGGCCGCGGGGATGACGGTGACCCGCTCTGTCATGGGTGTCCCCATCGCGCTGTGATCGTACTGGCCGGGCGGCTCCTCGGCGGCCGGTCAGCCCTTCTCGGCTCCCGCCGTCAGGCCCTCGGTCAGCAGCCGTTCGCTGGCGAAGAAGATGATGATGATCGGCAGGGTCACGAACACCGAGCCGGCCATCAGGACGGTCGTGGGGATCTCGATGCTGCCGGCGAGCTGGGACAGCCCGAGCGACACCGTCCATCGGGACCGCTCCTCGACCAGGAACAGCAGTGCGAAGAGAAACTCGTTCCAGGCGATCATGAACACGAACAGCGCGTTGGCCATGATCGCCGGCAGGGCGAGCGGCAGGCTGATCCGGCGCATGATCCCGATCCGGCTGCAGCCGTCGATCGCCGCCGCCTCCTCGAGGCTGACCGGGATGGTGTCGAAGTAGTTGCGAAGCATGTAGATCGACACGGCGACGATCTGCGACACGTACACGATCAACAAGCCGACGAGGGAACCCCGGAGCCCGATCCTGGTGAAGAAGACGAACAGCGGCACGGCCAACAGGATGCTGGGAAAGAGATAGACCGCGAGGAACAGCCCGCTGATCTGCCGCCGGCCGAAGAACTGCAGCCGGCTCACGGCGTACGCCCCCGGGATGGCTACCAGCAGGGTGAGCGCAACCGTGCTGAAGGCGACCACCGCGCTGTTGCGCATGAACTGGAGGAAGCCCTGCCCGCCCTCGTCGGCACCTGCCAGGACGCTGTCGTAGCTGTCGAGGATGACCTCGGACGGCCCGACCCAGAGCGCTCCCGGGTCCTGCACGACCTCGTCCAGCGGCCGCAGCGAGAGCAGGACCATGTAGTAGAACGGGAAGAGCGTGATCACGAGCAGGAAGGCGATCACCACCCAGCGCAGCACGCGGAAGACCTGAGTCTCGACCGCGTCGCGACTCCAGGTGCGCGCGACTGGTCGGGTCGGGGTCGACGGAGCCTGCCGGTCGACGTCGGTCGCGGCCGTCATCACGCCTGCTCCTCCTGCCGCGCAAACCGCTTCAGGTAGAGCACGACCATCCCGGCCAGGATCACCGCAAGGACGAGCGCCTGGGCCGATGCGGCACCGATGTCACCGCGCGCGACGAGCGCGTTGAAGACCCGGACGCTGATCACGTCGGTTCCGGCCCCGCCGCCGGTGAGCAGGTAGATGTCGTCGAAGCTGTTGAACGTCCAGATGAACCGCAGCACCGACAGGACCGCGATCGTCGGCAGCAGTTGGGGCAGCACGATGTAGCGAAAGCGCTGCGTCGGCGTCGCCCCGTCGACCCTCGCGGCCTCCTCGAGTGTCTCGGGTGCGGCCGCCAGGCGCGCGGTGAGGAACAGGAACGCGAAGGGGAACGAGCGCCAGGCCTCGAACGCGATGACCGTGAGCAGTGCCGTGGGGAGGGACACGCTGATCCCGAACAGGGACACCTGGTCGCTGCGCTGGCTGAGGAACGCGATCGGATTGTCCCAGCCGAGAAGGCGTTCTCCCCAGTAGTTCACGACGCCGAACTGCGGACTGAGCATCGTGGTCCAGACATACGTGACGGCGACCACCGGTGCGACGTACGGCAGCAGCATCGCCGCCCGGACGAACGTGCGGCCGCGGAAGGCCGAGCGCAGGGCGAGCGCCGCGACCAGTCCCAGCCCGATCGCCGACGCGGTGCCGAGCACGGAGTAGATCAGGGTCGTCCGCAGGGATACCCAGAAGTCCCCGGAGGTCAGGATGCCCTCGAAGTTGTCGAACGAGTAGCTGCCGAACACTCCCGCGGTGCTGATGTTCAGCAGCCGGATGTTCTGGAAGGCGAGCGACACCGTCCAGAGAATGGGCAGGACGACCATCACTACGACGATCACGAGGGTCGGCGAGATCAGGGTCAGGCCGGCGCGAGCCTCGGCTCGCGCCCGTCGACCGCTGCCCCGTTGGGTCGGCCGGCCCGCTGGCTGGTCAGGCAGCGGCGGTGGCGGCGCACCGCTGACATCGGCCAGCTGCTGGCTCACTGCAGCCCGTCCTGGATGCCGCGCAATGCTTCGGCAGCCTGGTTGGCGGCCCCCTCCGGGTCGGTGCCTCCTCCGGTCAGCTCGCCGATCGCCTTTGGCACCGGCAGCTCGCCGAGCGAGGCACCGATCAGGTCACCCTGTCCCTGGGTGATCCCCCAACGGGAGAAGTTGTCCGCGCCGCTCTGGATGATGTCGATGACTTCCTGCGGGTAGAAATCGGACAGCGGTGCCTTGGAGTCGACCCCGACGTCGAGACCCTGCCAAGCCTCGACGTACTCGGTGGGGTTGTCCGCGGTGCCCGACCGCACGGGGAACTTGCCCTCTGGTGCGATGGCGATCCAGTCGACGTAGCCGTCCGAGAGCATGTACTCGACGAACTGCTGCGACGGCTCGGCCGACGCGGTCGAGGTGATCGCCCACGACGAGACCTCGCCGAACTGCGCCGGCTCGTCACCGTTGGGGCCTTGCAGCAATGCCACGACGCCGGTGTTCGCGGCGAGGAACCCCGGGTCGTCCTTGCACTTTGGGCAGCTCGGGAGGGCGTCGTTGCGCAGGCCCGCCAGCTCGTCGAGCAGGAAGGTGGACCAGATCGCCATCGCGGCCTCCCCGGCGAAGTAGGCGGCGCGGACCGTGTCGACGTCCTGGGTGCCGGCGACCGAGTAGTTGCCGATCAGGTCCTGGTAGAAGCCGAACGCCTCCACGCACTGGTCACTGTCGATCGTCACCTCGCCGTCCTCGTCCACGAGCTCGCAGCCGTTGGCCAGGGCAAGGTGTTCGAAGGTCTGCGCGGTGAAGGCGTCACCCGGTGTCGTCGCCCCGACGAACCCGGCGACGTCACCGTCCAGCGCCTCGGCAGCCGCAAGGATGTCCTCGTAGGTCTCGGGCGGCTGCAGACCGGCAGCCTCGAAGAGATCGGTCCGGTAGTAGAGCAGCTGCGACCAGGCGTCGCTCGGCACCGAGAGCTGTTCGTCACCGTCGCGTGTCAGCTCCAGGGAGCGCTCGGAGAACGTGTCCTCACCCAGCGACTCGATCACCGCTGCGGTGGCCTCGGTGTTGACCAGGTCGTTGGCGGAGAGGGTCCGGACGGCCGCCAACGGCTGGGAGCCGACGACGTCGGGCAGGTCACCGGCGGCGGCGGCCGACGTCAGGGCCTGGTTGAACTGGTCCTCCTCGACGCCTACGAGCTTGACCTTGATCCCGGTGGACTCGGTGAACGCGGCGATGATCTCCTCCGTCGCGGCGACCCGGTCCGGGATCGTGTCACCCGTCCACACCACGATCGAGTTGGCGTCACCACCGCCGCCACCACTGCCGCCGCCACCGTCGTCGCCGCCGCAGGCCGCGACCACCAGGAGCGAAAGCAGCGCCGCAGCAACGGCAGAAGGTCGGGTGAGAGTGGGCATCGGGCGCTCCTCGTGACCGGGCGGAGCCGGCACCGCCGTGGCGTCAACCGGCTGGCCGCAGGATTGCCCATGCCGACAGCCGGTGTCTAGACTTTATGTCGAATTGTTAGGCGGAAGTTGCTTGCTCGACATGCTGAACTGTGGTGAGGTGACATCAGCCCTCCCTCCCCCGATGCGGCGCAGGTGTGCGGCCAGACCCGGAGAGGCGGCAGCCATCCCTCAGGTGAGCGCGCGGGACCGGGCCGAGAAGCGTCCTCGCCCACCGGCTGCCTGGCCCACCGAGGGCGTCTGGGATCCCCACGAGCTGACGGCGCGGGCGGCCTACGTGCTGCGCGGCAACAGCGTGGGTGGCATGACCCGGGCGGCGCCCGACCTCTACCCGCACCAGTGGAGCTGGGACGCCGCGTTCGTCGCGGTGGGCCTGGCCCATGTCGACGTCCCGAGGGCCTGCCTCGAGATGGACACGCTGCTCGCCGGCCAGTGGCGCACCGGCATGGTCCCGCACATCGTCTTCGACCCCACCGAGACCGGCTACTTCCCCGGACCGGACCGGTGGGGATGCGCAGAGGTGTCGACGGACGCACCGATCGCGCCCCGTACCAGCGGCATCTGCCAGCCGCCGGTGCACGCCCTGGCGGTCGAGCGGATGCTCGAGGTGGCCGGTCACCGCGGGGGCGCCGACCAGGCCCGGCTCAACGCCTGGCTGCCGGTGATCTACCCGCGGCTCCTGGCCTGGCACCGCTACCTCGTGCGGGCGCGCGATCCCGGGGGCACCGGACGGCTCGCGATATACCACGGGTGGGAGAGCGGCATGGACAACTCGCCGCGCTGGGACGACGCCTACTCTCGCGTCACGGTAGGGCCCGAGCTGCCGCCGTACACCCGCCGGGACACGACCGTACTGACCGACGCTTCACAGCGCCCGAGCCGGCAGGAGTACGACCGCTACCTGTGGATCGTGGAGGAGCTCAAACGCGCTCAGTACGACGACGGCAAGATCCGGCTGTCCGCCAGCTTCCACACCACCGATGTGTTCATGTCGGCGATCTTCGCGGTGGCCAACGAGGCGTTGGCCGGGCTAGCCGAGCGGCTGGGCACCGACGAGGTGGACGAGCTTCTCACCTACGCCGAGCGCTTCCGAGGTGGCGTCGCTGCCAGCGTCGACCCGACGTCAGGCTTCGCGGTCGACACCGACCTCCGCAGCGGCGCATCGATGCCCAGCGACACGATCGCCGGGTTCGCCCCGCTGCTCTGTGGAGGCCTCGATGCCAAGACCGAGGAGCGCCTGACCGAGCTCTTCCGGTCGGACGAGTGGACCGGCAATCCGGAGCTACAGCGCGCAATCCTGCCCACCACCAGCCCGACATCTCCGGCATTCCGGTCCCGGACCTACTGGCGTGGGCCGAGCTGGCCGGTCATGAACTGGTTCTTTGCCTGGATGCTGCACCGCCGCGGCGCGCCCACTCTCGCTGGGCCGTTGCGACGGGCCTCGATCGCGCAGCTAGGAGATGGCCAGCTCGCTGAGTACTACGAACCACTGACCGGTGAACCGCTCGGCAGCCGCGACCAGTCCTGGACCGCGGCGGCCGCTCTCGACCTGCTCATCCACCCGGACTGGCCGACCTAGAGAGCTCGCCTGTCCGGGGCAGGGCGCGCGAACGATTGTCGGTGAGCTGAGATGCCCATCGCTGCGATCGACGACGTCGTGGTCTCCAATGGGCACGGCCGGATCTACCCGGAAGGCTGGCAGAGCTGGAGCCCGACCACGACCTATGCCCTGGGCCAGACCCCGCACCGACCCGATCATTCTGGGCAGCAGACGATGCGCTTCCGGCCGGAGGCGCCGATGCCGTCCCACGGTTTCCAGGCCGAGGGCCTGCTCGTGCTCGACCCCGGCACCGGCGAGCCGATCCGGTCGTATAGCGGGCCGGATGCCTTGCGCACGGTTCCGAGTATTCGGGCCCATCTGGACGGGAGCCGGGCTCGTTGTCACGGCGGACGCCCCCGTCCAGACCGCGCACGGGGCCGACAGCATCGACGCCGCACTCGCCGGATTCAGGCCTCGGGCCCCGCGGCGTTAGATCTTGGCGCCTCGTACTGTCTGGTGGCTGGCCGACCTGTTCGCCCCACTTGACATAAGCAGGGCCTGGCGAGCCGAGGACGTCCGCGGCCTGGGCCGCTAGCTGACTAGGGATATCCGTTCTGCGCCGACGAGCGCTTGGTCAGGAGGACAGCACCTACACATGCTTAGGCCCGATACGCCGCGCCTTGAGCTCGTGTGGCCGAACAAGGCCAGTTCTTGCTCGTCCCCAGGGGCGGGGCCGGGAAGCCGGTCTGGGTGCCGAGGACGCACCCGGCCGCCTCTGAGGTTCGGCTCGCCGAGTTCACGGGCTCGTGCGCGGCCGCAGTGGCTATTGGCAGAACTACGTGAAGGGCCGGTACCGCTTCGGAGGCCGGACAGGCACCCGTCGGCGCGTCCCAGAGCCGATGCTGGAGACTGCTCGCTACATGCGGATCCGCGAGACTGCCACAGGTCAATAACCTGACCAGTGCTGGTCTACACTTTGGACTATGACGATCGCAGCCACACCAGTGCCGCTGTCCGAGGCGAAGGCTCGGCTGTCGGAACTGGCCCGACGTGTGCGCCAGCAACACGAGCGGATCACCCTTACCCGCAACGGGGAGGCGGAGGCCGTCCTGCTGTCCGTGGACGACCTTGAGGGCCTGGAGATGAGCCTGGAAGTCCTCGGCGACCACGAGTCGGTTGCGCGCATCTCCGAGAGCCTGGCAGCGCTGGGCCGGGGCGAGTCGGGAACCGACCTGGCTACCGTCCGCGCGGATCTGGCTCGGCGTCGAGCCACCGGCACGTGACTTCTCCACCCCCACGGTACGAGATCCGGTTCCAGCCCGCCGCCCGCCGGGCGGTCTCTCACCGGCTGCCCGAGGCGGTCGCCGCCGCGGTGCTGGAGTTCTGCGCCGCCGCACTCGCCGTCAACCCGCACCGAGTCGGCAAGCCGCTCTTCGGTCCGCTCGCCGGCTGCCACGGCGCCCGACGGGGCACCTACCGGATCGTCTACCGCGTCGCCGAAGACACGCGCACCGTGCACGTCCTGGACATCGACCACCGCGCCGACATCTACAACCGTCCGCAGTCGTGACGGCCCCGTCCGGTCCGGCAGCGTGACGGTGGCGGTCTTGCCGCCTCAACGGCTGGCGCGGCGACCTGTCCGCGTCACCCCACCACCCGCACCGCGGTCGTTGGCGAATCCGTGATCACCCCGTCGATGCGGTCGCGGCAAGCGTTCCGGTACCTGCGCTTCGGGTGGGCGTCCCGGTCGTCGGCGAAGGTCCAGGTGAACATTTGCAGGCCCAGCCGGTGCGCCCGGCTGGTGCGACGCCTCCCCACGAGGGTGCGCGGAGCGGCGATGGCGTCGGCGTAGCGTGCGATGTCCCGTTGACCGGCGCG
>JACCXZ010000099.1 GCA_013696745.1 Nocardioidaceae bacterium
ACCGGTGGTCCACTGCTACGGCCATGGTGGTGCCGGTGTGACCTTGTCGTGGGGATGTGCCGACGAGGTGGCGGGTCTGGTCGCCACCGGGGTGCCCGCCGCCTAGAGTCCTGGCATGCCGTCGTCCGTGAGCGTCAAGCTTCCAGCACACGCGCTGACGCCCGGCCGGGCACTTGGCGTACGTCTGCTCATCGCTGTCGGGTTGCTCGCGACGATCGTCCTGCTGGTGTACCTCGACCGGGATGGTTATCGGGACAACGCCTTCCCTGACGGCGAGGTCGACCTGCTGGACACGGTCTACTACTCCACCGTCACCCTCACCACGACGGGCTACGGCGACATCGCCCCGGTCTCGCCGGCCGCGCGATTCGTCAACGCCACTCTTGTGACCCCGCTGCGCATCATGTTCCTGATCCTGCTGGTCGGCACCACCTTGGAGGTGCTTGCCACCCAGGGCCGCGAGCAGCTGCGGATCAACCGCTGGAGGAAGCACATGCACGACCACGTGATCGTCATCGGCTACGGCACGAAGGGGCGAAGCGCCGTGAAGACCCTGGTCGACAACGGCGTCGACAAGCAGGAGATCATCGTCATCGATCCCGACCACGCGGCCTCCACCGAAGCTCAGGGCGACGGGATGGCGTGCGTCGTCGGCGACGCGAGCAGGCGCGAGGTGCTGGAACGGGCGACCATCCGCGAAGCCCGGCAGATCGTGGTAACCGCTGACCGCGACGACTCCGCCGTGCTGGTCACGCTGATGGCACGTCAGCTCAACCCGGAGGCCTACATCGTGGTCGCGGTGCGCGAGTCGCAGAACGTCGACCTGGTCAAGCAGAGCGGCGCGGATGCCACCGTCACATCCTCCGACGCCGTCGGCAGGCTGCTCGGCCTCTCGACTGTCAGTCCCGCCCTCGGCAGCGTGCTGGAGGACCTGCTGACGACCGGAGCAGGGCTCGAGGTCGCCGAACGCGACGTGCAGCCCTTCGAGGTCGGCAAGTCATGTCAACAGCTCGACGACCAGGCGATAGGGGTGATCCGGCGCGGCCACCTGTTCCGCTACTTCGACCCGGCCGTGACCCAGCTCGAGCTCGGCGACAAGCTGATCGTGGTGCGCTCGGCCGAAGAGCTGCCCTGGGCCCCGCGGCCCGGCGCCGAGCCCAGTTGACCCGCCCGTCAGCAGCGGTCCCACCGGTCCCATGGTCCCACCTGTCCCACCTGTCCCACGTTTACCAGGGGACCATGGTGTATCGGCACTGCCCATGGGAGGCAACCCGTGGGCAGTGTGGTTTACCAAGGGACCCTGGTAAACCGCCACCGGTAGGACCTGTGACTAGTAGCCGCCACCTGGTCAGCCGACGCCGCGCGGGTCGTGGGTCAGAACAGGCGCAGGGAAGGATCATCGATGCCACGCAGGGCGTCGTAGTCGACGGTGACGCAGCTGATCCCCCGGTCGATGGCCAGCACGCGAGCCTGCGGCCTGATCTCCTGGGCGGCAAAGATGCCGCGCACCGGCGACAGCAGCGGATCTCGGTTGAGCAGGTCCAGGTAGCGGCTGAGCTGCTCGACTCCGTCGATGTCGCCGCGACGTTTGATCTCGACGGCGACGCTGGCCCCTGACCCGTCGCGACACATCAGGTCCACCGGCCCGATAGCGGTCGGGTACTCACGGCGTACGAGGGCGAGGCCGGCACCCAAGGTGGAGGGGTGCTCGGCCAGCAGCTCCTGAAGGTGCTTCTCCACCCCGTCCTTGCGCAGGCCCGGATCCGTACCGAGCGCGTGGACGGCGTCACTGAGCACCTCGTGCAGCGTGATGCGCAGGGTGTCGTCGGACCTCACCGCGCCGACCGACCACACGACGGACCCATCGGCGTCCCGGCCCTCGTGCACCGTGCACGGCGGCGTCATCCACATCAGCGGTTTGTACCCACCGGCGTCGGAGTGCACCAGCACCGATCCGTCGGCCTTGACGAGGATCAGGCGTACCGCCCGGGGCAGGTGAGCCGTCAGTCGTCCGGCGTAGTCGACCTGACAGGACGCGATGAGCAGACGCACTCGGCACACCCTAGTGGCGGGCCCGGGGCTCGAGGGATGCTCACGGTGACCTGGACGACGGCCGTGACAGACTGCCCGCCATGTCACGCGAGTTCACGCGCATCGGGGTGGTCGGGCTCGGCACGATGGGAGCCGGCATCGCCGAGGTGTTCGCCCGTCACGGGTACGACGTGGTGGGGCTGGAACAGGGCGACGACCAGCTCACCCGCGGCCGGGAGCACATCCAGCACTCGACCGACCGGGCCGTGAAGCGCGGCAAGCTCGACGCCGTCGGGCAGCGAACGGTCTTCGACCGATTGACCTTCAGCACCGACATCACCGACCTCGCGGACTGCCAGCTGGTGGTCGAGGCCGTCGTCGAGCAGCTGCACGTCAAGCGGGCCGTGTTCTCCCAGCTGGACGCGGTGGTGGGCCAGGACGCGATCCTGGCGACCAACACCTCGTCGCTGTCGGTGACCGAGATCTCCGCGGCGACGGCGCAGCCGGACCGGGTGGTCGGCATGCACTTCTTCAACCCTGCACCCGTGCAAGCGTTCGTCGAGGTGATCCGTACGGTCGTCACGGCCCCGGACGTGATCAGTGACGTGACCGCGTTGGCCACCAAGCTCGGCAAGAACCCGGTCGTCGCCGGGGACAAGGCCGGCTTCATCGCCAACGCGTTGCTGTTCGGTTACCTCAACCACGCCGCCACAATGTTCGAGAGCCGCTACGCCACGCGTGAGGACATCGACGCCTCCATGCGGCTGGGCTGCGGCTACCCGATGGGCCCCCTGGCGCTGCTCGACCTGATTGGCCTCGACACCGCGTACGAGATCCTGGAGACGATGTACCGGCAGGGTCGCGACCGCCTGCACGCCCCGGCACCCGTCCTCAAGCAGATGGTCACCGCTGGCATGCACGGCCGCAAGACCGGTCGTGGCTTCTACACCTACGAGGGACCCGACTCGCCGGTCGTGGTGGGTGATGCACGCAGTCCTGTGCCCGCCGCCGCGCCGACGATGCACCGGGCCGTCGACACGATCGGGGTCGTGGGCACCGGCACGATGGCCACCGGCATAGTCTCGGTGTTCGCCGCTGCTGGCTTCGACGTCACCTTCGTCGGGCGCAGTCAGCAGAAGGTGGACGACGTCATCGCCGCGATCACCCGCCGGCTGGACACGCAGATCCAGCGTGGCGGTGCCGAGCAGGTCGCCAAGGCCGAGCTGCTCGGGCACCTCAGCGGCACGACCTCGATCGAGGACCTCGGGCAGGTCGACCTCGTCATCGAGGCAGTCAGCGAGCAGCTCGACGTCAAGCAGGCGGTGTTCGCGACCCTTGACGAGATCTGCAAGCCCGGCGCGATCCTGGCGACCACCACATCGTCCCTGCCGGTGATCGAGTGCGCGTCGGTCACCTCACGTCCGGGCGACGTCATCGGCATGCACTTCTTCAACCCGGCGACGAGAATGAACCTGGTGGAAGTCGTCTCCACGGTGGCGACCACCCCCGCGGTGTCCGACACCGTGCGCGCTCTGTGCACCGTGATCGGAAGGCACCCGGTCTCCTGCGGCGACCGGGCCGGCTTCATCGTCAACGCCCTGCTGTTCCCGTACCTGAACGACGCGGTACGCATGCTCCAGGCGCACTACGCCAGTGCCGACGACATCGACATCGCGATGCGGGCCGGGTGCGCACTGCCGATGGGTCCGTTCGAGCTGCTCGACGTGATCGGCAACGATGTCTCGCTGGCGATCCAACGCACCTTGTTCGCAGAGTTCCGCGAGCCCGGGTTCGCCCCGGCGCCACTGCTGGAGCACCTCGTGACCGCGGGGTATCTCGGTCGCAAGACCGGACGCGGATTCCGCGACTACGCGGCCGGCTGACTGGTGCCGCCTTCGTGAACCCGCCGCACTCCTCGTCGCAGCCCGTCCGCGGCAGCTCCGTGCTGCCGGCACACCGTCAACCGCTCAGCCTGCACACCGCGGACGGGCTCGAGCTGGTCGGGGAGCTGGCCCGGCCGGTCGACCGTGATCCGGTAGCCACGCTGATCTGCCTGCACCCGCTGCCGACCCACGGCGGGATGATGGACAGCCACGTCCTGCGCAAGGCGTCCTACCGTCTGCCTGCCCTGGCAGCCGTGGCCGTCCTGCGCTTCAACACTCGTGGCACCTCCAGTCTGCAGGGGACCAGCCAGGGCAGCTTCGACAACGGCGTAGGGGAGCGCTTCGACGTCGCCGCTGCAGTGGAGCAGGTCGAGTTCGCGGACCTGCCGCATCTGTGGCTGCTGGGTTGGTCGTTCGGCACCGACCTGGCGCTCATGCACGGCCTCGAGCCCAGCGTGACCGGCGCGATCCTGCTGTCCCCGCCGCTGCGCCACACCCGGGAGTCCGACCTCGCGCGCTGGGCGGACTCCGGCAAGGCACTGGTGGCGCTGGTGCCCGAGCACGACGACTACCTGCAGCCACCGGAGGCAAGGCGTCGTTTTGCCGCGGTGCCCCAGGCGGAGGTCGTCGGGGTCGACGGTGCCAAACACCTCTGGACCGGTCACGCCGAGCGGGTGCTCGACGAGATAGTCGCGCGGGTCGCGCCGGCGGTGCCGACGCCGCTGCCGACGACCTGGGACGGGCCGATGGAACGTGCCGACACCTCGGCGTACGCCGACCGCTCGGCTGCCGCGTACGACGATCGGACGGTCTCTGGCCCATCGCAGGAGCGTGACGATCGCTGACCACACAGCCCACCAGACGGCGCCGGTCGTGGTTGACTGTGCGTGACCATGACGCGCGGCTGCGTGCCCACGACGATCGGATCCACCGTGCGCCTCGTCTCGCGTCAGACCGGGATCACCTCCGCGCTGTGCGTCGCTGCCGTGTGCCTGGCACTCGTCGGTGCCGAGACCTCGGCTGGTTCCGCGGTCGGGACAACATCCCCCGACCAGCCGCCCGGCGTCGACCAGGTCGCTGAACGCCCTACCGCTCCGGACGGCCCTCGCATGGGCAAGCCCTTGCTGCCGAACATGACGCCGCTGGTGGCCAGCGACGTGCACATCATCGGAAGTGGCACCGGACGGGTCCTGCGCTTCGAGACCGCGCTCGCCAGCGTGGGGCGTGGCCCGATGGAGGTACGACCCAACAACCGACTGGACTGTCCGCGGGGTCAACGCGGCGCCAGCCAGATCGTCTACCGCGACGTGGACGGGTCGGGCTTCTTCAATCGCGACAAGGACACCGAGTTCGGACGCCGGGTGGCCGGCTGCATGGTCTTCCACCCGACGCACGACCACTGGCACTTTGCGGCGTCCACCCGCTACTCATTACGCCCGGCGAAGGGGCCGAACATCATCAGCGTGCGCCGCAAGATGAGCTTCTGCCTGCGCGACTCCGCACGCGTTCCGCAGTCCTACGGCACCTGGAACTACCCACTCTTCTACGGGGCCTGCAGCCAGAATGCACCGATGGGCGTGTCGATCGGGTGGGCCGACGTGTACCAGTCCTACCTCGACGGGCAGTCACTGGACCTGCCGCCCAGACTGCGGAACGGCCGCTACTGCCTGCGGATCCGGGTCGACCCGACGAACCTGCTCAAGGAGGGCGACGAACGGGACAACGTCTCCGAGCGAGCCATTCGGATCACCGGCCGCCAGGTCGTCCTCGAACCGAACCGGCTGTGCGCACCGTGAGAGCCCCGGCGATGATCGGCCGCTGTGCGCGTACGCGCTGCTGAGCCGGCCGATGTCGTCGCGATGGTACGGCTGGCCGACCGCAAGCGCCGTCAGTACGCGGCGTACCAGCCGGTCTTCTGGCGGTTGGCGCCGTCGGCACGCGCGCAGCACGAGAAGTTCTTGGCAGGGCTCGTGGATGATCCTGACGTGCTGAGCCTGGTGGCCACCCTCGACGAGGAGGTACGAGGTTTCGTCGTAGGACGTCTGGTGCCGGCGCCGCCGATCTACGACCCGGGTGGACCGTGTCTGTACGTCGACGACTTCGTGGTGTCACGCGAACGGGAATGGTCCAGCGTCGGCGGCGCACTGTTGCGCGGTGTGCGCCACCTCGGCGCCTCCCGGGGCGCCGTGCAGGTCGTCGCGGTCAGCGGTGCGTTGGATTTCGCCAAGCGGCGGCTGTTGGCCGACGCCGACCTCGAGGTGGCATCCGAGTGGTGGGTCGCCCCGCTGGACTGACGCTGCTCAGCCCTGGATGTCGCGCTCGGGCTTTCCCGCTCGTGCCTCGCGCGACGCCCTCTCCGCTCAGCGGTCCGTGGTGACCGGCAGCTCGGTGGTCTCGTCGGGGTCCGACGCGGACGCAACTCTTGCCGGCGGCTCCGGCTCCGACGCGGGCTCCGGAGGACGGGCCTCCTCGTCGTTGGCTGAGGAGAACGACGCCATGATGTCGCGCAGCTGCGACAGCTGAGCGACTATCGCGTCCCGTCGGCGCTGCACGTGGTCGAGCTCGGCCCGCGCGTTCCTGGTCTGACGGTCGAGATCGTTGCTGGCACTCACCACGCCGTGCTCGGCCTGCTTCTTGGCGGTCTCGACGATTTGCTGGGCTTCACGGCGGGCGCGGGCAACCAGGCGCTCCGCCTCGGCCGCACTCTCCTCGCGGTTCTTGGTGGCGGTCGCGGTGGCGGCACGCGCCCGCTGCTCGGCAGCCGCGGCCCGCTGCTCCGCCTCGGCCACCAGCTGGGTGGTTTCTGCGGTGGCCACCGCATGATTCTCCGATGCCTCCTTGGTCAGACGCTCCCGCTCCACCGTGAGGATCCGACGGGCCTCTCCGAGCTCACGATCGGCAGTCGCCCTGACCTGCTCGGCCTCACGCTTCGCGGAGGTCCGCAGTGCGTTGGTCTCCTGCTGGGCGGCCAGCCGGAGCTGCTCGCTCTCACGCGTCGCCGCGGCGATCAGGTCATCGGCCTCGGCACGGGCCTGCGACCGCTCCTCCTCCGCGCCCTTGAGGACACGGTCCCGCTCGTCCTCGATCTCGGTCAGCTGAACCATGCGGACATCTGCGGCCTCCTGGGCCGCGCCGGTGCGCATGGCGTGGGAGTCGCGCTCGGCGGTGCGTCGCATCTCGTCGGACTGCTCCCGTGCGCGGGACATGACCTCGTCGGCCTGCTGCTCGGCGAGGCCGAGCAGCTCGGCCGCCTTGCTGCCCAGACCTGCATAGCTCGGGGTCTCGACCTCCGACAGCTGCTGGGTCAGGGAGGCGACGCGCGCCTCGAGGTCATGGACCTGCCCCCTGGTGGCGGCTATCTCCTCGGCGTAGCGGACTGACGCGACCTCACGGTCACGCAGATAGGCGTCGACCGCACTGCGCTCGTACCCACCGCGCCGGGCCAGGGGGAACGACGGGGCGGCGTCGGGTGCGGGACGCGGTCGGGTGGAGATCCCGGGGGATGCGCTCGCACGTCCCATGTCGGGACCCCTGCCGCTCTGGTCGAAGATCGACAGGCCCTGCTGGTCCGACATCCGTCCTCCTACTAGTCACGTTCGGTGCTCGCTGTTCACCAGCGAGTGATCATCTCCGCCTCCGAGGCTCACACTCCACGGAAGCGATTGATCGATAGTTCATGGATCGCGCGCGTGTCCGCGTCGCGCACGCCGAGGCCCACGTCCGGTGCCAGACAGAGTACCCCTACCTTGCCCTGGTGAAGGTTGTGACTGACGTCGTACGCGGCCTGACCGGTCTGGTGCAGCGGGTAGACGCGAGACACCGTCGGATGCACCAGACCCTTGTCGATCAACCGGTTGGCCTCCCACGACTCACGGTAGTTGGCGAAGTGCGAGCCGATGATGCGTTTGAGGTTCATCCACAGGTAGCGGTTGTCGTACTCGTGCAGGTAGCCCGAGGTCGACGCGCAGCTCACGATGGTGCCGCCCCTGCGAGCGACGAACACGCTGGCACCGAAGGTCTCGCGACCGGGGTGCTCGAACACGATGTCGGGATCCTCGCCGCCGGTCAACTCCCGGATCCGCGCTCCCATACGACGCCACTCCGAGGGGTCCTGGGTCTGCTCGTCCTTCCAGAATCGGTACGCCTCGGCGCTGCGGTCGATGACTAGCTCGGCGCCCATCCGGCGGCACAGCTCCGCCTTGGCCTGACTGGAGACGACGCAGACCGGGATGGCACCGCCGTTGAGCGCGAGCTGGGTGGCGTAGGACCCGAGACCCCCGGAGGCACCCCAGATCAGCACCACGTCGCCCTGCTTCATGTTCGCTCCGTTGGCCGAGACCAGCTGACGGTACGCCGTGGAACCCACCAACCCGGGAGCGGCGGCCTCCTCCCAGGCCAGGTGCGCTGGCTTCGGCATCAGCTGGTTGGACTTGACCAACGCGATCTCGGCCAGCCCACCGAAGTTCGTCTCGAAGCCCCAGATCCGCTGCTCCGGGTCCAGCATGGTGTCGGCGTGGCCGTCGGGGCGTTCGAGCTCGACCGACAGGCAGTGCGCCACCACCTCGTCGCCGGGTCTCCAGGCGTTGACCCCTGCTCCGGTGCGCAACACGACGCCGGACAGGTCGGAGCCGACCACGTGGTACGGCAGGTCGTGCCGCCGGGCCAGCGGTGAGGTGCGTCCGTACCGCTCGAGGAACGTGAAGGTGGGGACCGGCTCGAAGAGCGAGGTCCACACGGTGTTGTAGTTGATGGTGCTGGCCATCACCGCCACCAGCGCCTCACCCGGCCCGAGCGCAGGCACCGGGACGTCGTCGACGTGCAGGCTCCTGCGAGGATCCTTGTCCCGAGTGGCCAGGCCGGCGAACATGTCGACCTCGTCCCTGCGGACGGTCACCCCGCGGTAGGTGTCGGGGACCTGCAGGGACTCGAACAGGTCGGACGACGTCTCCCCGGCAAGGATCGCGTCACGGATCGCAGACATGTCAGTCATGGCGAGCCCGGGGCCGGCTCGACGAGCTCTACCAGCACGCCCCCCGCGTCCTTCGGGTGCACGAAGTTGACCCGGCTGTCGGCTGTGCCACGGCGCGCCTCCGGGTACAGCAGCCGCAGTCCGCGCTCCCGTAGCACCTGTGACACCCGGTCGAGGTCGCTGACTCGGTAGGCCAGCTGCTGGATCCCTTGCCCCTTGCGGTCGAGAAAGCGACCGATCGGGGAGTCCTCGCGCATCGGGGCCAGCAGCTGGATGCAGGAGCCGGACTCACCGACGGCGAGCATGGCCTCGCGGACGCCCTGCTCCTCGTTCTCCTCCACGTGCATCGCGTGCAGGCCGAACGTCGCAGCGTAGAACTCCAGTGCGGCGTCCAGGTCGGGTACGGCCACCCCGACGTGGTCGATGGCGGTGAACAGGTGGGACGGGACGTCGAGGGGTGCGCTCACGTGATCGGGCTCCTGGTCGGTGGGGGTGGCCGCGATCCATGGGTAAGGTGCGAGAGGCGCCGTACCAGTCAAGAGCCCGACCAGGAGGAAGCATGTCAGGTTCAGTCATCGTCGCAGGTGCACGCACCCCGATCGGACGTCTGCTCGGCGGCCTCCAGGGCCTCTCCGGCGTGGAGCTGGGCGGCATCGCGATCGAGGCTGCCCTGCAACGCGCCGGCGTCTCGCCCGACCAGGTCGAGTACGTGATCATGGGCCAGGTGCTGCAGGCCGGCGCCGGCCAGATCCCTGCTCGCCAGGCCGCCCACCATGCCGGCATCCCCATGTCGGTGCCCGCGCTCACCATCAACAAGGTCTGCCTGTCCGGCATCAATGCCATCGCCTTGGCCGACGCGCTCGTCCGGGCCGGGGAGTACGACATCGTCGTCGCCGGGGGGATGGAGTCGATGACCAACGCACCGCACCTGTTGCCCCGGTCACGTCAGGGGTTCAAGTACGGCGACACCACCCTCGTCGACCACATGGCCCACGACGGGCTGTACGACGCGTTCACCGACCAGCCCATGGGCTCGCTGACCGAGTCGTGCAACAGCGACGGGCTCGGCCTCAGCCGTGCCGAGCAGGACGAGTACTCCGCGCAGTCCCATCAGCGGGCTGCGCTGGGCTGGAAGAACGGCGTCTTCGACGACGAGGTGGTGCCGGTCGAGATCGTGAACCGTCGTGCCGAGTCGAGCTGGGTCCGCGAGGACGAGGGCATCCGCGGTGACACCACGGTGGACTCGCTGGGCCGGTTGCGCCCTGCGTTCGGCAAGGAGGGGACGATCACCGCGGGCTCGGCCTCACAGATCTCCGACGGCGGTTGCGCCGTGGTCGTGATGAGCGCCGCCAAGGCCGAGGAGCTCGGACTGACCTGGCTGGCCGAGATCGGGGCCTCGGGGACTGTCGCCGGGCCGGACTCGACCCTGCAGATGCAGCCGGCCAACGCGATAGCGGTCGCCTGCGCGAAGCAGAGGATCGCCGCTGTCGACCTGGACCTGGTGGAGATCAACGAGGCCTTCGCCGCTGTCGCCATTGCCAGTGGACGCGAGCTCGGACTGGCCGGGGACCGGGTCAACGTCAACGGGGGTGCGATCGCGTTCGGCCACCCGATCGGTATGAGCGGGGCCCGCATCGTGCTCCACCTCGCGCTCGAGCTGCAGCGCCGCGGTGGCGGCGTGGGTGCCGCCGCGCTGTGCGGAGGTGGCGGTCAGGGCGACGCCCTGATCGTGCGCGTACCCGGTCAGTGAGTCGCCGCTCGCCCTCGGTCCCCGAGCTGGTCGCCCGAGCGCGCGACCGTGACGCCCGCTCGGTGGCGCGGCTGATTTCCCTCGTGGAGGACGCCTCACCGCTGCTGCGCGAGGTGGCGGCGCTGCTGACCCCGCACACCGGCAAGGCGCACGTGGTCGGCATCACCGGGTCACCGGGGGTGGGGAAGTCCACCTCGACCTCGGCACTGGTGACCGCGTTGCGCGCGCAGGGCAAGCGGGTGGGCGTGCTGGCCGTCGACCCGTCCTCGCCCTTCTCCGGCGGGGCCCTGCTAGGAGACCGGGTGCGCATGCAGGAGCACGCGACCGACCGGGACGTCTACATCCGCTCGATGGCCACCCGCGGACACCTCGGAGGGTTGTCCTGGGCGACCCCACAGGCGCTGCGGGTGCTCGACGCAGCCGGTTGCGACGTGATCCTGGTCGAGACGGTCGGCGTCGGGCAGTCCGAGATCGAGGTCGCAGGGCAGGCCGACACCACGCTGGTGCTGCTCGCACCGGGGATGGGCGACGGCATCCAGGCCGCCAAGGCGGGCATCCTCGAGGTCGGTGACCTCTTCGTCATCAACAAGGCCGACCGCGACGGGGCCGACCAGACCCGCCGGGAGCTGCGCTCGATGCTCGCGCTGGCACCGGCCGGTCAGGGCGCCTGGCGGCAGCCGATCGTCAAGACGGTCGCGGTCAAGGGCGACGGGATCGACGAGGTCGCCGCGAGGATCGAGGTGCACCGCGAGTGGATGGAGCGTTCCGGCGAGCTGACCGTGCGTCGTCGCCGTCGGGTCCGAGACGAGATCGAGACGATCGCGGTGACCGCGGTACGGGCCCGCTTCTCGCACCTGTCCGGTGACGAACGGCTCGACGGGCTCGCCGAGCAGGTGCTTGCCGGAGACACCGACCCGTTCCGTGCCGCCGACACGCTGATCGAGGCGATCTGACCCCGCAGCGGGCGATCAGATCAGAGGGTGACCGGAAGCGCAAGAGGTGGGGTGAGAGGTCCTACTATCGACACCATGAGTCCTGACGCGCCGACCCCGCCTGACGGCACCGCCGACACCACCGCGGACGGACGTGCCCGCTGGCAGTCCCGCTACGACGCGGCGCGTAGCCAGGGGCGGGTACGAGACAGCGACTTCAGCACGTTGTCCGGGTCCACGGTGGCGCCGGTGTACGGTCCCGAGCCGGGCGCCGAACCACCGGGCTTCGAGCGGATCGGCTGGCCGGGGGAGTTCCCCTTCACCCGGGGCCTCTACACCACCGGCTACCGCGGCCGGGCCTGGACCATCCGCCAGTTCGCCGGCTTCGGCAACGCTGCGCAGACCAACGAGCGGTACCGGACCATCCTGCGCAACGGCGGCGGCGGACTCTCGGTCGCCTTCGACATGCCGACGCTGATGGGACGTGACTCCGACGACCCCAAGGCGCTCGGCGAGGTAGGCCACTGCGGGGTGGCGATCGACACGGCGGCCGACATGGAAACGCTCTTCGAGGGCATCCCGCTCGGTGACGTGACCACCTCGATGACAATCTCCGGCCCCGCGGTGCCGGTGTTCTGCATGTACCTCGTCGCCGCCGAACGCCAGGGCGTTGACGTCGGCACGCTCAACGGCACTCTGCAGACCGACATCTTCAAGGAGTACATCGCACAGAAGGAGTGGTTGTTCGGCCCGGAACCGCACCTGCGGCTCATCGGTGACCTGATGGAGTACTGCGTCGATCGGATCCCCGACTACAAGCCGTTGTCGGTGTCCGGCTACCACATCCGTGAGGCCGGCTCCACGGCCGCGCAGGAGCTGGCGTACACGCTGGCCGACGGGTTCGCGTACGTCGAGCTCGGCCTCTCGCGCGGCCTGGACGTCGACGTGTTTGCGCCCGGCCTGTCCTTCTTCTTCGACGCCCACGTCGACTTCTTCGAGGAGATCGCGAAGTTCCGTGCCGCCCGCCGGATCTGGGCCCGCTGGCTGCGTGACGTCTACGGCGCACGGACGCAGAAGGCGCAGTGGCTGCGCTTCCACACCCAGACCGCCGGTGTGTCGCTCACCGCGCAGCAGCCGTACAACAACGTGGTGCGCACCGCGGTCGAGGCGCTGTCGGCGGTGCTCGGAGGCACCAACTCGCTGCACACCAACGCGCTGGACGAGACCCTGGCCCTGCCCAGCGAGCGCGCCGCCGAGATCGCCCTGCGCACGCAACAGGTGCTGATGGAGGAGACCGGCGTCGCCAACGTCGCCGATCCGCTCGGCGGGTCGTGGTACGTCGAGGCGCTCACCGATCAGATGGAGGCCGAGGCGGAGGCCATTTTCGCGCGGATCCTGACCTTCGCGGATGAGGAGACACCGGTGATCGGCCGGTCCCGCCACGAGCATCCGATCGGCCCCATGACCTCGGGCATCCTGCGCGGCATCGAGGACGGCTGGTTCATGTCCGAGATCGCCGAGGCAGCCTTCGTCTACCAGATCGCGCTGGAGAAGGGCGACAAGAAGATCGTCGGCGTCAACTGCCACGGTTCCAGCGTCACCGACGACCTGGAGATCCTCCGGGTCTCCCACGAGGTCGAGACCGAGCAGAACGCACTGCTCGGCCGACGGCGCGCGGCGCGTGACCAGGGCAGCGTCGACGACAGCCTGCGTCGCCTCGTCGAGGTCTCCCGCACCGAGGCCAACATGATCCCGGTGATGTTGGACGCGGTGCGGGCCGAGGCGAGCCTGGGCGAGATCTGCGACGCGCTGCGGGCCGAGTGGGGCGAGTACCGCGAGCCCGCTCGGTTCTGAGCCCGCCAACCCAGCGACAGGCTCGCGTAGGCAAGAATGAGCCCATGAGCACACCGCAGTTCTCTCGCCCTGGCGCCTTCGACCTGTCCTCCCTCGCGGCTCCCGCGGGTGCCCCTGGCGGTGCCGCTTCCGCAGGCGCGACCGGGGCCTACGTCCTCGACGTCACCTCACCGGACGCCATCGCAGAGGTCGCCGAGGCCTCCGTGCAGCACCTCGTGCTGCTGTCGTTGTGGTCACCGCAAGCACCGACCAGCGTTGCCCTCAACGAGGTCCTGACCCGTCTGAGCGACGCCTACGCGGGCCGATTCCTGCTCGCGCGCGTTGACGTGGACGCGGTGCCGCAGGTCGCGGCGGCGGTAGGCGCCGAGGGTGTGCCCTTCGTGGTTGCCCTGCTCGGCGGCCAGCCGGTCGCGCAGGTCCCACCCTCGGCGGACGAGACGGCGTTGCGTGGCGTGCTCGACCAGCTGTTGCAGGCGGCGGTGACCAACGGCGTGACCGGGCGGGCCGTACCGCGCGCTGTGGCTGCGCAGCCGCCTGACGGGTCGGACGACCGGGCCGGCGACGACCCACGCTTCGCCGAGGCGGACGCAGCCCTGGGGGCCGGGGACATCGATGCCGCCATCACGGCATACCAGAACGTGGTGACTGCCAACCCGATGGATCACGAGGCCAGCGAGCGGCTCGCCGGGGTGAAGCTGATGCGCCGCACCGCCGGCGCCGACCCGGAGAAGGCCCGTGCCGCGGCGGCAGGTGCGCCTGACGACGTCGACGCACAGCTGCTCGCCGCCGACCTCGACGTCGTCGTCGGAAGCATCGAGGACGCCTTCGCTCGACTCGTCGACACGGTGCGGCGGACGTCCGGCGACGAGCGCGACCGGGTGCGCACCCACCTGCTCGAGCTGTTCGAGATCGTCGGGGTCGACGACCCGCGCGTCGGTGTTGCCCGGCGCAACCTGTCCATGGCCCTGTTCTGATCTCCGGGCGCACCGGGCGTTGCGCCCGGCTCGCGGTGGCGGTCCTGATGACCGTCACCCTGTCGTCGTGCACGGGATCGGAACGAACCACCTCGAGCTCACCGTCGGCGGCGCCCGTGGGTCCGTCCCCCTCGGCGTCAGCTGGTCCCGGGACGCAGGGGCCACTGTCTGAGCCGAGCTGCGTCCGGACTACCCTGCGCGGCCTTTCTCTCGCGCAACGAGCAGCGCAGTTGCTCATGATCGGTGTTCCGGCGGACGCGTCCGGACCCGACCCAGTCCTGGTGCAGGCCGTACGCGAGCTCGGGGCCGGTGCGGTGATCCTCACCGGCCGGTCCGAGGCGGGTGTCCGGGCGACGCGTGCGCTGGTTGACTCGCTGGACGCCCTGGTCACTGGGGGGCCGGGCCGGGCGATCGGACTGGAGGTCGCGGTCGACCAGGAGGGCGGACAGGTCCAGGTGCTCCAGGGCCCGGGTTTCGACGCGATGCCGACCGCCACGGTTCAAGGCGGCTGGTCGGACGCGCGCTTGCAGCGGGCGTCGTCGCGCTGGGGCGCTCAACTGCGCGCAGCCGGCGCCACGCTCAACCTGTCCCCCGTCGCGGACGTGGTGCCTGCGGGCCGGGCCAACGCACCGATCGGGCAGTTCGACCGTGAGTTCGCCGCCGCACCACGTCCCGTCGCTGCCAAGGTGACTGCCTTCGTCAAGGGCAGCCTCGCTGCCGGGGTAGGCACGACCGTCAAGCACTTCCCCGGCCTGGGTCGCGCGAGCGGCAACACCGACGACACGGCCGGGGTCGTCGACGACCTGACCCGACGCGACGACCCACTGCTGCGGCCGTTCCGTGCGGGCATCGCGGCCGGCACCCCGTACGTCATGATGTCGACTGCCCGCTACACCCGGCTGGCCCCCGACTCCATCGCGGCCTTCTCGCCGTTCGTGATCGGCACCATGCTGCGTGCGGATCTCGGGTTCGACGGCCTGGTGATCAGTGACGACGTCGGCGTCGCGACGAGCGTCCAGGACGTCGCGGTGGGACAGCGCGCCGTGCGGTTCATCGCAGCCGGCGGCGACGTCGTGCTCACGGTGGTCGCCGCCCAGGCGGCTGAGATGGTGCAGGCGATCGTCGCGCGGGCACGGCACGTCGAGCGCTTTCGCGATCAGGTGGACGCAGCGGCGGTGCGCGTCCTGCGCCACAAGGAGGAGGTCGGGCTGCTGCGCTGTGGTCCGTCGTAGGCTCAGGACACCGACGACGGGGTGCCGGTGCCGGCCGAGGGAGGCCACGATGCGGCGAGCGGTGGGGGTCCTGCTCCTGCTCTGCTCCGTGCTTGCGATCCTCGGCGGAACGGCCATCGCCGTGCTTCTGGGGCCGGACGGGCGCAGCACGACCGGCCCGCACCCGATCGACACCGATGCCGAGTCCTCGGGCCAGTCCACGGCCGTCCCCTCGTCGATTCTGTAGCGGTCATCACGCTCGAGCGTGGCGTACGAGGGCACCGCCGTCCTGGGTACGCAGGGCGTACTCGACCGGGCGGCTGGACCAGCGCTGGGAGAACCTCACGCCCCGGATGGCGGACCGTGCCGCGACGACGTCGCGCCGGAGCAGAAGGCCTTCCTCGTCGGCTCGCTGTACTCATCGGCGACGCTGCGGTACTTCCATCAGGTGCTGATGTACGTCCCGCCCGAGGACAGCGGTGCGCCGTTCGTCCTGGGACAGTACGGCGGGGTGGTGGGGGCGGAAGGTCTTCCGGGCGGGGGTCAGCCCAGGCCCAGGGCCAGCGGGCCCAGCCAGACCAGCATCGCGATGGAGGCCCCGATCAGAGCGGCACCGGCCATTCGGCACAGGCGCCGGTAGGGTCCCCGAGCCAGCGGGCGGCGACTGCGGGTCACCCGGCTCACCATCAGCAGCCGCGACCCGAGCAGACCGGCGCCGAACAGTCCGATCAACGTCCACGGCCACCAGCCGTCGTTGCGTACCAGCTCGTGAGTGATCACCGGTCCGACCGCGGTGAGGCCGAACAGCAGCGCCTGCGGCAGCGAGACCTCGAGCGCAAAGGCGCGAGCGAACCGATGTCGGGTGGCGTTACCGCGGGGGACCGGGTCGGTACGCCGGGACACCACGATCGAGTCGAGCCCCAGACCGAACGCCATGACAGCGCCGACGACGCCGACGAACGAGCGCAGCTGGTCCCCGATCCCCATCAGGATGGTGACGCCGAGGACCGCGATGGCCAGGTCGGCGAGCGTGCCGGCCAACGCGGTCGCGGTGCCGGCACCTCTCCCGCCGCGCAGGGTGTTGGCGCAGATGAGCGCCAAGGACGGTCCAGGAGTGAGGGCTACGCCCAGACCCAGGAGGAGGACGAGCGCGGCGACCCACATGGCGCCGACATCCTAGGACCGCTCACTGCTCGTCGTATCCTCGGCGTCCTCGAGGTAGGGCGAGACCGAGGTCCCGTTCTCCAGCCGGCCCAGCAGCCGGGCGGTGGCAGCGGCCGCGTGCTCGGCCACCTGCGCAGCTGTGCACCAGTGCACAGCCCGGATCTCGGTCGGCTGCAGGACCATGGTCTCGACTAGCGCGGCGTCGACCACACCCACGTCGAAGACGAACACACATGCGTCGTCCCAGCCGCGCCAGGCCGGCAGCCAGTTGACCGTCACCAGTTCGACGGGGACCAGGTCGACCCCGAGCTCCTCGGTCAGCTCCCGCTCCAGCCCGGTGGCCGGCGACTCGTGCCGCTCGACCACCCCACCGGGCAGGTCCCACTCGCGCTTGTACGTGAGCTCGCAGAGCAGGATTCGGTGGTCACGGTCGCGTAGGACGCCTTGGCAGATGACCCGCTTGGTGGGCAGCCCGGCGTTGAGCATCGCGATGAAGCCGTCGCGGCTCTGCGCGTCGGGGTCGTCGGCAAGCCGGGCCATCAGCACGTCGTCGCTGCGTACCCCGTGGCGCAGCTCGCGCCCGCGCAGCAGGCCCTCCCGCCGCAGCCCGGCCCGGGACGCCACGCGCAAGGACCTGTGGTTGTCCTGCGCCACGTAGGCCTGGACTCGGTGCAGGCCGAGCACCTCGAAGGCATAGGCGATCAGCAACCGCAGTCCCCGGGTCGCGGTGCCACGGCCCCGGTGGCCGGCGTACAGCGCCCAGGACACGTGACCCGTGCCGTCGACGACCCGCACCTCGACGGTGCCGGCGATCCGTCCGTCGCGTTCGACGACGAAGCTCACCGCTCGACGGTCATCGGCGTAGGCGCGACGCCGGTCAGCGAGCTCCCGCTGCAGCTGTTCGGGTGACGGCGCGGTGGCCGAGAGGCCGAGCCAGAGTGCTATCTCCTCGTCGTGCCCGAGCCGTGCTGACTCGATGTCCTCGTCACGCCAGGGCCGCAGGACGACGTCGCCGTCACGAAGCATCGGCTGCTCGGACACTCCCACTGGCTCAGCCTAACCACGCGGCGCCCGGACTCCCCATGGCATGTAGGTACTGCCCACGGGTTGCGTCCCATGGGGAGTGCGGTTTACCAGGGG
>JACCXZ010000101.1 GCA_013696745.1 Nocardioidaceae bacterium
TGACCTCCCGGATGAGAACCTGGACGCGGCAACGATCGCCACCGCCACCGCACGGGATCTGGACGACGAGGCACGGGGCCTTCTCGCCGTGTGGGCGACGGATTCCCGACCGCACCCGCAGGCTCGCCGGGTGGATCCGAGAGCGGTCGATCCGCACGGACCGGAATCGGCGCTGTCGCTGGCCGGACTTCCGAAGATGATGGGCACACGATCGGCTGAATTGAGGCGTTGACCTGCGTAAACGTGTTTTGGGCGTGGGTGGGTCGTGTTACTACAAGCCCAGCCCCGGAACCCGCTGCGCTGGGGCTCTGGGCTCAGTCGGCGGCCGGGATGGTGAAGTCGAAGAACCGTGGTGGTTCGGGCAGTTCGAGGGCGTCGAGGATCTTCTTCTGCCCGGGTGTGGTCGTGGAGCGTTGTGCGACCTGGCCGTCGGGGGTGGCCAGGGTGACCAGGTGCATCCGGTCAAGCTCGTGGGCAAGGGGGCGCCAGGTGTCGCCGGTGGTGTTCTCGATGACCCGGATGAGTAGCAGGGCGAGCCAGCACAGCTGGACGTGGCCGCGGATGCGGTCCTCGCGGTGGTGGAAGACCGGCCGCAGGCCGAGGGCGCCCTTCATGTCGCGCCAGCCGCGCTCGACGGCGAGGAGCTGCTTGTAGGCCGCGGCGAGGTCCTCAGGAGTGAGGGTGACGTCGGAGGTGCGTAGCAACCACTTGCCGTCCAGGTGGGACTCGCGTTTGGCTGCGGCGGCGTCGATGCGCAGCAGCCCGGACTTGGTTCGACGCAGGTAGCGGCGCAGTCCGGGCTTGTTCTTCAGGCTCCCGACGAACTCCGAGCGCCTGCTCGCGGTCCACGCATCGGATCCGTCGATCAGCCGCTGCAGGTGGCTGGTCAGGTTCGCCCGGACGGCGGCGTCACGGTCGGCTTGTTCGGGGTTGTGGCAGACGACGAACCTTACCGCCCGGGCACCCTGGTCACCGTCGCCGTCCCCGCCGGGGGCGACGGTGACTTCCTTGACCCGCAGGTTGTCGGCCACGGTGCGGTAGCGACCCGGGCGGGCCAGCGCGGCGGTGGCCTCGGTGTTGGTGTGGCGCAGCTTCTCGGCGTGGATGTAGTGCCCGCCACCGCGGGTCAGGTAGGCCCGGTTCGCTGCGCAGGCGAACCCGCGGTCGGCGACCCAGACCAGCCGACGCAGGTTCCAGGAGCCGAGGTCGTCCTTGACGGTGCGGATGATCGCGGTGTCCGCGGTGTTGCCCGCAAACGTCCAGCAGCGCACCGGGACACCGTCGCGGGTGACCGCCATCGCGATCACCACCTGCGGCAGATCGGTACGGAAGTCCTTGGAGTGCCCGAACGCCCGGCGACCGGACTCGACCGGGTTCGTGGTCTGGTCGTCAGCGGCGCCTTCGGCCAGATCGGCGAGCAGGTCGGGGCCTTCGGCCTCCCAGTAGGTCGAGGTCGTGTCCACGAAGACCAGGTCCAGATCGAGGTTCAACAGGTGGGCGACCGAGGAGAAGATCTCCCCAGCGATCTCGCCCAACGACTCCAACAGGAAGTCCATGCCGGCATAGGCGGCGTCATCGGAGAACCCCGGACAGTTCGCGATGGCGACTCTTTCGGCGACCCAGCCGGTCGCGGCCAGCTTGGAGCCGGGCTCGAGGGCCCGCTGGGCGACCAGCGCGAAGATCACCCGCTCGGTCGTCTCGCCGTCCAGCCGACGCCCTTCGGCGACGCGGCGGATCGCCGCGGCGATCCCGAGCCGCTCCCAGACCCGGTCCAGCGTCCAGGCCGACCCCAGCCGACGCGAGTCGATCACCTCGACCTCCACCCCGGCCGCCGCGCTCACCGCCTGCTCCGGGGTCAAGAACCGCGAGATCGAGGACACCAGCCGGGACAACGCCTCCCGATCGACCTTGTCGGCGCGGCCGAAGTTGTGGATCACCTTCGCCGTCGGCGCCCCGGTCACCGGGTGCCGCTCGTTGTGCGCCAGCTGCAGATACGACACAGTCGAACCGTCCCGGTTGGTGCGCCTCGTCTGCCGCAGATACATACCTACACGACACCACGCAACACACAGCCCTGTCGAGCGACACGCCACAAGTCGTGTGCCTACACGAATCCGCGTTCTGGGGGACCCTGCAAGCCGCTGACCAGCAAAAACGCGATCAGCGACCCCCGAAAGTGCCTACGAGCTTCGGAAGTCCGGACAGAGTTCCGATCGCACTCACGCCGAGTTTCGCGCTTCCCGACGGTGCCCCATTCCGCCGGAGGGCCACGTCGCGCCACCTCCTGAACGCCGGGTATCTCAACGCTCCTTGATGACCGGAACTCTCACGGTCTCCGACGCGGCGCCCGACGTCGCCACCACGCCGACTGCCACTGTCGGTCCATCGAGGTGCTCGGGCACGCTCACCCGCAACCGCTCCACGCCACCTCTGCTGACGCCGACGGACTCCGCACTGAACGCACGGCCGTTGAACGACACCAGCACAGCACCCGACTTGGCGGCTGAATGGAAGGAGCGACCGACAACTTGGGTGGTGCCGCCCGGTCGCAGCCGCTCGGGCCGGATCGCGAGCACCGTGGGGACGTCCTCGTCGACGTCGACTTTGACGGGGTCGGTTGCGACCCCTGCAGCGGTTATCAGCGTGACGTCGTAGACGTCGGGCGCCAGACCCCAAGGG
>JACCXZ010000111.1 GCA_013696745.1 Nocardioidaceae bacterium
GAAGGTCGTGAGCGGCGAGGGCGGGACCCTGGCCGAGCTGATCGACGACGTGGAGAGCAACCACGGTGGGATCAAAGCGCGCCTGATCGAGGGCGAAGACCTGCGCAGGTTCGTCAACGTGTACGTCAACGACGAGGACGTGCGGTTCACCGGTGGCCTTGACACGGGGCTGAAGGACGGCGACACCGTCGTCATCCTGCCCGCCGTCGCCGGTGGGGCCGGCTAGGCGATGCGCCACGACTCGCTGCTGGCCTCGGTCGGGCAGACCCCGTTGGTGGGGCTGCCCCGACTGTCACCTTCGGTCGATGTGCGGATCTGGGCCAAGCTCGAGGACCGCAACCCGACCGGGTCCGTCAAGGACCGCCCTGCCCTGTGGATGATCGAGCAGGCAGAGAAGGACGGTCTGTTGCGGCCGGGCTGCACGATCCTGGAGCCCACGTCGGGCAACACCGGCATCTCGATGGCCATGGCTGCGAGGCTGCGCGGCTACCGCATGGTCTGCGTGATGCCGGAGAACACCAGCGAGGAACGTCGCCAGCTGCTGCACATGTGGGGCGCGGAGATCGTCTCGTCGCCGGCTGCGGGCGGCTCCAACGAGGCCGTGCGCATGGCCAAGCAGGTGGCCGAGGAGCACCCGGACTGGGTGATGCTCTACCAGTACGGCAACCCGGCCAACAGCCAGGCGCACTACGACGGCACCGGGCCGGAGATTCTCACGGACCTGCCGGAGGTGACGCACTTCGTCGCCGGCCTCGGCACCACCGGCACGCTGATGGGCGTCGGACGCTACTTTCGCGAGCACAAGCCCGGCGTGTCGATCGTCGCCGCCGAGCCCCGCTACGGCGAGCTCGTGTACGGCCTGCGTAACCTCGACGAGGGCTTCGTCCCCGAGCTGTACGACGCGTCCCTGATCGACGCCCGCTTCTCGGTCGGCCCGCGCGACGCGGTACGCCGGGTGCGCGAGCTGCTCGACACCGAGGGGATTTTCGCCGGCATCTCGACCGGTGCGATCCTGCACGCAGCGCTCGCCCAGGCGGCCAAGGCGGTCAAGGCCGGCGAGCGCGCCGACATCGTCTTCATCGTGTGCGACGGCGGCTGGAAGTACCTTTCGACCGGCGCCTACGAAGGCACCGTCGAAGAGGCGGAGCACGCCCTCGAGGGCCAACTCTGGGCGTGAGCAGCGCCTCTACCCTCAGCGGCTCAGGACGCTGGTGGACCCACCCTTGCCGCGTCGCGACCCGCAGCACAGACTCGTGCCTCATGCGCGACATCGTGGTGTTCACCGGCAGCGCCCACCCCGCGCTCGCTCGGAGCATCTGCAACGAGCTCCGGGTCCCCTTGTCGCACGCCGACATCACGCGGTTCAGCAACGACTGCCTGCAGGTGCAGCTGCAGGCCAACTGCCGCCAGCGCGACGTGTACGTCGTCCAGCCGCTGGTGCCACCGACGCAGGAGCACCTGATGGAGCTACTGCTGATGCTCGACGCGGCCCGCGGCGCCTCAGCCGCGCAGGTGAACGCGGTGATCCCGCACTTCGCGTACGCCCGCTCGGACAAGAAGGACGCGTCCCGGATATCGATCGCCGGCCGGCTCGTCGCCGACATGCTCACCACCGCCGGAGCGGACCGCGTACTCACGATGACTCTGCACGCCCCGCAGGTGCACGGCTTCTTCTCCGTACCGGTCGACCACCTGACCGCGATCGGTGAGCTCGCCGACCACTTCCGCGACCACGACCTGTCCGACACCGTCGTGGTGTCGCCGGACCTCGGCAACGCCAAGACCGCCACCCTGTTCGCCCGGCTGCTCGGCCTGCCGGTGGCCGCCGGCAGCAAGCAGCGTCTGGCCGACGACCGGGTCGTCATCGATTCGATCGTCGGCGACGTGACGGGCAAGAACGTCATCGTCCTCGACGACGAGATCGTCACCGGCGGCTCCATCGTGGAGCTGCTCGACCGGCTCGCCGAGGAGGGCTGCCGGCGTATCTCGGTGGCCTGCACCCACGGACTCTTCACCGGTAAGGCGGTCCCGCGGCTGTCGACGCACCCCTCGATCGCGGAGGTCGTCACCACGGACACGGTGCCGGCGCCGGAGGACTGGCCGGGCCTGCAGGTACGCACGGTGAGCCGGCTGTTCGCCGAGGCGATCAACCGGATCCACGCGGGCGAGTCGGTGAGCAGCCTGTTCGACGGGGTCGATCCCGCCCACGCGACCCCGCACCCACAGCTGCCGCTGTAGTCAGGGGTGGTCGTCGCCCAACTCGTTGGACGCCCTGGCGGACGGACGGGACAATCGCCTATGGCCGGTGTCAACGCTGAAATCATCGTCCGCTCGACCACGGACCCGTCGGCCTTCGGGGAGCTCGTGGCGCCCCTGGTCGAGCGTGAACCCCTCCAGCACAGCGTCCTCGCGACGAACCTCGCGCGGGTGCTCGCCGAAGGAGACCCGGCCGGGGAGGCCCTGTGGATCTGGGCCGAGCACCATGGCCGTCCGGTCGGCGCCGCGATGCACATCCCGCCGCATCCGCCGTACCTCTGCACTTCCGATTCCGCTGTCGCTGTGGTCATGGCGGAGGACCTCGCGCGAAACTGTCGGGCGGTCCACGGTGTCAACGGCACCCGGGTCGCGGCCGAAGCGTTTGCCGAGCGGTGGCGCGAGCTGCGCCCGTGTCACGTGTCGACCAGGATGGAACAGGCGATGTACGCGCTGCACCACGTCGACCACCCGGCTGGCGTCGCCGGTCGGCTGCGGCTGGCCGAACAGGCGGACACCGGTCTGCTCAACGGGTGGGCCCGGGACTTCGCCGCCGCCGTCGGAGAGCCGCCGAGCGACCGCGACAATCCCATGACCGGCCGCATCGGCGACCGGGAACTGTGGGTGTGGGACGACCAGGGACCGGTCTCCATGGCGTACGCGTCACCCGCGCACGCCGGGGTCAGCCGCGTCTCGTGGGTCTACACGCCGCCCGCCCTGCGTCGCCGTGGGTACGCGACCGCCTGCGTCGCCGGGACCAGCCACGAGCAGGTGCGTCGCGGCCACCTCTGCATGCTCTACGCCGACCTGGCCAACCTGACGTCCAACACGATTTACCAGGCCATCGGCTACCGACACATCGGCGACGCGCTCAGTCTCGGCTTCGAGGCCGTGCCGTAGCGCTGCCAGCGTGTGCAGACTCACCCCGCGCGGCGTCGAGCGCGTTTGCCGTCACGCCTTAGGCTGGCGCGCGTGGCGGACGCACCCATCGGCATCTTCGACTCCGGGTTCGGTGGACTCACCGTCGCCCGGGCGGTGATCGACCAGTTGCCGCACGAGCCGGTGCTGTACCTCGGCGACACCGCGCGCCAGCCGTACGGCCCCAAGCCGATCGGTGAGGTCCGCGAGTACGCTCTGGACTGCCTCGACCATCTCGTCGCCCACGGGGTGAAAGCCCTGGTCATCGCTTGTAATTCGGCCAGCGCTGCAGTCCTGCGTGACGCCCGCGAGCGCTACGACGTACCCGTCGTCGAGGTGATCCTGCCGGCGACCCGCCGTGCGGTCGCTGCCACCCGTACCGGCCGGGTAGGTGTCATCTGCACCCGCGCAACCGCCGCCTCGCAGGCGTATGACGACGCGTTCGCGGCGGCACCGCACATCGACCTGCACACGCAGGCCTGTCCGCGGTTCGTGGAGTTCGTGGAGCAGGGCGTGACCAGTGGCCCGGAGCTGCTGACGGTGGCCCACGAATACCTCGACCCGCTGCTGGCCGCCGACATCGACACCCTCGTACTGGGCTGCACGCACTATCCCCTCCTCACCGGCGTGATCTCGTACGTGATGGGCGACGGGGTGACCCTGCTCAGCAGCGCCGACGAGACCGCCAAGGACGTCTACAGGCTGCTGGTGCGGCACGGGCTGGAGCGCGGCCCGGCGCTGCCGCCGCCGGCCCACCACTTCCTCACCACCGGACTGCCCGCTGAGTTCCGCGAGCTCGGTCGCCGGTTCCTCGGTCCGGAGCTCGACGCTGTCGACCAGTTCGCATGGGTGGGCGTGTGAAGCTCACCGTCATCGGCTGCTCCGGATCCGTGCCCGGTCCCGCCTCACCGGCCAGCTGCTACCTCGTGCAGGCACCGTTCGAGGGTCGGACGTATTCACTCCTGCTCGACCTCGGCAGCGGCGCCTTCGGTCCGCTGCAGGGGCACCTGAACCCGCACGACATCGACGCCGTCGCGCTGTCGCACCTGCACGCCGACCACTGCCTGGACCTGACCGCGCTCTACGTCGCCCGCAGATATGGTCCTGGTGGTCCCTCACCGTCGATCCCGGTGCACGGCCCGCCCGGTGCAGCCGAACGCATGGCGCGGGCGTACGACCTGCCGGTGGATCCGGGCATGAGCGAGGAGTTCGACTTCCTCGACTGGGACAGAAATCACGCCGTCGGCATCGGGCCGTTCATGGTCAGCGCGGTTCGCGTCGAGCACCCGGTCGAGACGTACGCGGTACGTGTGGAGCACGACGGTGCCGTCCTGGTGTACTCCGGTGACACCGGCCCGTGCGCCGCCCTGATCAGGGTCGCCCGGGGAGCCAACCTGTTGCTCGCCGAGGCGTCCTTCGTCGATTCGGCCGAGAACCCGTCTGGCCTGCACCTCACCGGTCGGCAGGCCGGTGAGCACGCCAGCGCTGCCGCGGTCGGGCGACTACTGTTGACGCACATCCCACCCTGGATCGATGCCGACGAGGTGCTGACGGAGGCCCGCGCGGGCTACCAGGGGCCGATCGAGTTGGTCACCGCCGGGGCCTCGTACCTCCTCTGAGGGCCCGCGCCGTAGGGTCGCGGACATGATCAGGATCGATGGCCGGCAGGCCGATCAGATGCGCCACGTCCGTATCACGCGGCACTGGCTGGACCATGCCGAGGGCTCGGTGCTCGTCGAGTTCGGCCGGACCCGGGTGCTGTGCGCCGCGAGCGTCACCGAGGGGGTTCCGAGGTGGCGCAAGGGCTCCGGCCTGGGGTGGGTCACCGCGGAGTACGCCATGCTCCCGCGCTCCACGCACACTCGCTCGGACCGCGAGTCCGTCCGCGGCAAGCTCGGCGGGCGCACGCACGAGATCTCCCGGCTGATCGGACGCTCGCTGCGTGCGGTCATCGACCACAAGGCGCTCGGGGAGAACACCATCGTGCTCGACTGCGACGTCCTGCAGGCCGACGGCGGTACTCGTACGGCGGCGATCACCGGTGCGTACGTCGCACTTGTCGATGCGGTCAACCACCTGCGCACCCGGGATGCCCTGGCGGGGGAGCCGCTGACCGGCTCGTTGGCCGCGGTGTCGGTCGGAGTTGTGGACGGTGCCCCGGTGCTCGACCTCCCGTACGAGGAAGACGTCAGCGCCGAGACGGACATGAACGTCGTGATGACCGGTGACGGCCGGTTCATCGAGGTGCAGGGCACCGCCGAAGGTGCACCGTTCGACCGGGACCTGCTGGACCAGCTGCTCGACCTCGCCGCCGCCGGCTGTGCACAGCTGCGCGTGGCGCAGGAAGAGTCGTTGGCATGACCGCACCCACATGACTGGGCAGGTGTTCCTCGCCTCGCGCAACGCCGCCAAGCTGGTGGAGCTGCGTCGCATCCTCGAGCCGTACGTACCCGGCGTCGAGGTGCTCGGCCTGGACGACGTCGAGCCGTACGACGAGCCGGCCGAGACCGAGCCGACGTTCGAGGGTAACGCCCTGATCAAGGGTCGAGCCGGTGTGGCAGCGACCGGTCTGCCGTCGGTGGCCGACGACTCCGGCATTTGTATCGACGAGCTCAACGGGATGCCCGGGGTGCTGTCGGCACGGTGGTCCGGGGTACGGGGGGAGTCGGCTGCCCAGGCCAACAACAGGCTGCTGCTGGCCCAGCTGGAGAGCGTTCCCGACGAGCGCCGGCACGCGGAGTTCCGCTGTGCTGTCGTGTGCTGCATCCCCGGCGGGGAGGAGTACCTGGAGATCGGTGTGATGCGTGGACGGGTCCTGCGGGCGGCGCGAGGGGGCGGCGGCTTCGGGTACGACCCGATCTTCGCTGCCGATGGTTATGACGCCAGCACCGCTGAGCTGACACCGGGGGAGAAGGACGCGATCAGTCATCGTGGCAAGGCCTTGCGGTCCATCGCCCCGGCCGTCGCTGAGGCGCTGGCCGCTACCTGAGCGTGCCGACGGCGGGACTCGAACCCGCACGCCCGAAGGCACAGGAACCTAAGTCCTGCGTGTCTACCAGTTCCACCACATCGGCTCAGCAGGAGTCTAGGCCCCGTGTACGGCTCAGACAGCCAGCTCGCGACGCAGCTTGTCGACGTGACCGGTCGCCTTCACGTTGTACTGCGCGACCTCGATCCGACCCTTGCCGTCGATCACGAAGGTGGAGCGGATGACGCCTTCGACGACCTTGCCGTACAGCGTCTTCTCCCCGAAGGCTCCCCAGGCGCGCAGGACTTCCGTGGAGGGGTCTGACAGCAGGGTGAGGGTCAGGCTGTCGCGCTCGCGAAAGGCGGCCAGCTCAGCGGGTACGTCCGGCGAGATGCCCAGAACGGTGTAGCCGGAGGCCCTGAGTGTCTCCAGCGACTCGGTGAAGTCACAGGCCTGCTTGCTGCAGCCGGGTGTCATCGCCGCCGGGTAGAAGTAGACGATCACCTTGCCGCCGCGCAGCTGCGACAGGGTCACCTGCCGGCCGGTGTCGTCGGGCAGCGTGAAATCAGGCGCCTCGTCGCCAGGGGACAGGCGGACGGCTTCGGACACGGACTCGTGCATGGTGGGACCTTCCTGGCAGATGGAGCGGCACACAGTAGCGTCCGGTGTAGCGTGTCGGCGTACTGACGTGCAGTAACGATCCAGGAGGACGGCGTGGCCCGAGGGTCGAACGGTCCCGCACAGCGCGATCCGGACGACATTGTCGTCGATATCGAGGCCACTCGCGATCGCCTCGGCGGCACAATCGACACGGTCATCGACCGGGTCAACCCCAAGAACATCGCTCGTCGGATGCTGGAGGACGTCAAGGCCCACTTCGTCGACGACTCGGGTGCGGTGAGTGCGCAGAAAGTGGCACCGGTGGCCGGCGCAGTCGCCGCCGTGGCCGTGTTCGTGGTGGCACTGCGTCACTTCGTCGGTGACTGAAACCGGCCATGCCGCCAGCAGAGCACGCCGTGGTGCCCGCCGACCGGATCGACGACGGTGAGCCCGGGTCCCACCTCTAGGAGCCTGCAGTGATCGGTCGGCGGCCTCGGTCCGCGTTGTCCAGGCGCCTCGCGCAGTTGGCCGACGAGTCGCGGGTCTCCCCGAACCTGGGTGTCACCCGACGCCTGCACCTGCTGTCGAGCTCGCGCATCCTGATCGTCCAGCTGTGCGTGGCGTGCAGCGCCGCCTGGCTCATCGCATCTGCGCTGCTCGACCACCCGCAGCCGTTCTTCGCCCCGATCGCCGCCGTGATCGCGCTGGCTGGTGGGGTCGGGCAGCGCCGACGCGCGGTGCTCGAGCTGGTCATCGGCGTAGCCATCGGAATCGCCGTGGGCGAGCTGATCCTGTCGGTCATCGGTCGCGGAGCGTGGCAGCTGTTTCTCGTGGTGGGCCTGGCGGCGGCCGTGGCTGTGTTCAGCGGGCTCGGTCGGATGGCGCTGCTGCAGGCGGTGAACTCGGCTGTGTTGATCAGCGTGGTGATCCCGACGGTCGGAGGCTCCGGGACCGCGGCTGTCAACCGTTTCATCGACGCACTCGTGGGCGGCTTGGTCGGCCTGGCGGTGACGGCACTGCTGCCGGCCAACCCGGTCCGCCAGGTCGAGCAGGAGGTGTCAGAGGTGTTGAGCCGACTGGCGGCGGTGCTGCAGCTGCTGGCGACGGGCCTGCGATTCCGTGATCCTGGTCCCGCCTGGACCGCACTGCACGAGGCGCGAGCGATGGAGCCACAGATCCAGGCGCTCACCGAAGTGCTGAGCAGCGCCTCAGAGGTCTCGCGTGTGTCACCGATCCGCTGGAACCAGCGTGATCACCTTGGCCTGTACGTGAGCACCTGGCGCTACGTCGACCATGCCGTACGAGATGCGCGTGTTCTGGCCCGGCGCGTGGAGACGATGCTGCGTCGGTCCGTCGCGCCTCCGGTGGGTCTGGACAAGGCGTTGGAGGACTTGGCACACGCGGTGCGGCTCTTCGCGTCCGACCTGTCCGAGCAGGACCGTTTCGACGAGGCTGTGCAGCTGCTCGTGGAGACGGCACGCGCGGCCACTATCGGTCTCGATCCGCAGGCACCGTTGAGCGCGGTCGCTGCCGTGGCGCAGGTGCGTTCGCTGGCGGCGGACCTGCTCTACGCGACCGGGCTGGGCTCGCGCGACGTGGACGAGCTCTTCAAGACGTCGACGGATGCCGAACTCGACGAGGAGTCGCCGTAGCTTCGGGTTCCGGCAGCGACCTCGGTGGTGGCTGCTGGTCGTACATGCGGTCCCAGTAGTCCTCGAAGCTCTCGGCGTCCATCGGCAGCGCCAGCAGGAATCCCTGCATGAGCGGGCAACCCATCCAGGCGAGGAAGCGGCGTTGCACCTCGGTCTCGACACCTTCGGCGACCACGTTGCGACCGAGCGCCTTGCAAAGCCGGAGCACCGCGGCGACGATCTGGGTGTCGATGGGGTCGCTCCCCAGGCCGGCGATGAAGGCTGCGTCCAGCTTCACGGTGTCGACCGGGAGCCGCCGTAGGTACGCCAGCGAGGAGTAACCGGTGCCGAAGTCGTCGACGGAGACCCGCACTCCGAGGTTGCGCAGCTCGAGCAACGTCGGCAGGTTGGCGTCGAGATCGGAGAGCACGGCTGTCTCGGTGATCTCGAGGGTGAGCTGCCAGGCCGGCAGGCCGGTCCGGTTCAACACCGTGTCGATCTCGTCGGCCAGGTGTGGCTGGGTCAGTTGCAGCGCCGACAGGTTGACCGACACGATGACGGGCTCCCGCTCGGGGTGCGTGGTGTTCCACCGGTGTGTGGTCTGACACGCCTCCTCCAGCACCCAACGACCGAGGTAGACGATGAGGCCGGAGTCCTCGGCGAGCGGGATGAAGTGGGCGGGGTGCTGGGGTATCCCGTCCCTGCTCCAGCGCACCAGGGCCTCCGCGCCCACCATGGTCTGGGTCTTGGTGTCGATGATCGGCTGGTAGTCCAGACGCAGCCCGTTCGTCTCGATCGCGGTGCGTAGGTGCGACTCCGTCTCCAGTCGTACGCCCGCGGCCGCGACCAGCTCGGGGGTGGAATAGCGGATGCAGTTGCGACCGGCTGACTTCGCGGCGTACGCAGCTGCGTCGGCTGCCACCATGATGTCCTCGCGCGTCTGCCCTGGGCGGGTGATGGCCACCCCCAGTGACACTGTGATCGATATGGCGTGCCCGTCGATCAGGTACGGCAGGCGCAGGCTGGCGGCGATGGTCTCGACGATGCGGGACACCTCAGCGTCGTCTGGGCAGTCCTCCAGGAGCATGACGAACTCGTCACCGGACAACCGAGCCGCGGAGTCCGCTGCGCTCAGGTGCTCCTGCATTCGGTCGCTCAGCTGGATCAAGAGCTGATCCCCGACGAGGTGTCCGTAGGAGTCGTTGACGAGCTTGAAACGGTCGAGATCCACGAAGATCACGACGTGGCGCAGGCTGTTGGCCTCGGCCGAGGCCATCGCCGTTTCCAGTCGTTCCACCAGCAGCCGTCTGTTGGGCAGACCGGTCATCTCGTCGTGCATGGCCCGGTAGGTCATGGCCTCCTGGAACGCACGTCGCTCGCTCACGTCACGGAGCACCAGCACGGACCCGGTTGGCTCGGCACCCTCGCTGTCCCCGGTCAGCGGGTTGAAGGAGTACGAGACCTCGAGCCGTCCCGGCTGGACCTGCCTGCCGCGGGTCAGGTACAACGCGGCGTCGCCGTCGTGTACCCGCTCGCCGCGGCGGGTCATCTCGGCCACGTCGAGTCGCTTGTTCCCTCGCCGGAGCCGGACCAGGTCGTTCAGGGCGCGGCCGACCACCTCGGTGCTGTCCCTGGCCCGAAGCATCCGGAGGGCTGCCGGGTTGGCGAACGTGACCACGCCGTCGGCGTCGAGGGAGAAGACGCTCTCGGTCTGGCTGTCGGTGATGTTGCGCAGCCGGGCGAGGAGGTCGACGCTGCGCAGCGTGTCGTCACCCACTCCGGCCAGGGTCGTGAGGATCTCCCGCTCCTGCTGCGACCAGGAGCCGGGACCGAGCCGGCCCGTGACCACCAGCAACCGTCCTCCTGGCATGGGAGCGGCCAGCGCGTTCTCGGGTACCGTTCCGCCTGGTCGCAGGATCGTCGCCTCGCGGGCTCCCAGCAACTCGGCGGCAGAGGTGGTGAGCGAGCGTTCGACGTCAGTGTGGTGCGCGGTCGTACGAAGGATGGATGTGTGCTGCTGCAGGCGTTCGGCCTGCGTCCGGGCTGACTCCTCGTGCCACTGTGCGCTGATTGCTCGCTGCACGACTCCCACCAGCAAGATGACTGGCAGGATGCCCCAGTTGAAGGACAAGGCGATGACGGCGCCGTTGGTGCCAACGATGGCGCCGCTGAGCCAGGCGAAGATCAGGCTACGTGGAATCTTGATGTGCGAGGTCCACGATTGCTGTGTGACGAAGGCGATCATCGAGGTGACAGCAGTACGCGATATGACCGACACGACGAAGCCGCCGACACAAGCAGCGCCGGCACTTCGCAGATCGAGGGTGTCAGCGCTTGATCCGGCAAGCAGCCGGTACACCACGTAGCCACCCATGCTCGCCAGGAGGTACTGCCCGGCGTTGAACACGGCCTTCTCTGGAGCTCTGCGCAGGATGAGACTGCCGACGACCGACGAGAAGAGTGCCGTCCCGGCCCACGACGTGGGGGTAAGGATGAGCAGTGCCGCGGGAAAGAGCAGGTCGTCGAAGTAGAGGGACTCGACCGATCCGCTCAGCGCCTTGAGGCGCGTGGGCACCGCATGTGCCAGCACCTGCAGGGCGATGATGCCCACCACAGCGGTCAACTTCTCCGTGGCTGAGATCGGCTCGAGCCACGTGATCGCCGCTAGGGACAGCACCATGCCCGCCAGCAGTACTGACAGGCTGACGAGTAAGAGCCGCAGGCGCGGGGGAGTGATCGAGGCACCTCCTTGGTGGTGCCAAGGATGCCTTACCCCCTGTCATCACCGCATCACTTGACGCAGTCAGGCTGCCAGCAGTTCGGAGGTGGAGGCGGTGTCCCAGGCGTGGCCGGGGGTGCGGGCCCACTCGGTGGAGGCGGTGTCCCAGGCGTGGCCGGGGGTGCGGGCCCACTCGGTGGAGGCGGTGTCCCAGGCGTGGCCGGGGGTGCGGGCCCA
>JACCXZ010000117.1 GCA_013696745.1 Nocardioidaceae bacterium
GATGCAAGAACTCGACGCCGACAAACCTCTTCGGCACGCGATGCACGTCGACGTCTCCATCGCTCGCGAGCACGCCGAAACGCGACTGGCCGCGGCACTTGCCGCGGGCGGCCGCATCATCGATGACGCCGACGCCCCTGCGAGCTGGATCCTGGCAGACCGCGCCGGCAACCGGTTGTGCATCTGCGCTTGGCCAGACGGAGCCCCGCCGCCTGCGCCTGGGGATAAGCCATAGCCACCACCTGTCGTGACACACATCCGCACATGCCGCGCCTCGGTCCTTCAGGCACTCCGAACCGCCCCGGCATGTCCGGAGACTTCGATCCTTGGGAAGGTTGGAGTCATGTCAGGGAACACCTCGAAGCGGTACCCCGCTGAGCTGAAGGAGCGGGCGGTGCGCATGGTCGCCGAGGCCGTGGAGGGCGGCGAGAGGGAGTGGGCGGCGATGCGACGGGTCGCTGAGCTGCTCGGTGTCGGGTCGGTAGAGACGGTCCGCAAGTGGGTCCGTCGGGAGCAGGTCGAGGCCGGCGCCCGGCCCGGTGTCAGGACCGAGGAGGCGGTTGAGGTCAAGCGGCTGAAGCGGGAGAACGCCGAGCTGCGACGCGCGAACGGGATCTTGAAGGCGGCCTCGGCTTTCTTCGCGGCCGAGCTCGACCGGCCGTCCAGGTGATCGTGGACAACGTCGGCGAGCACGCCGACCACCGCGAGCCTGGTGGTCTGCGCTGGGGTGTCGAGCCGATCTGCGCGGTGCTGACCGAGCACGGCCTGCGGATCGCCCCGTCCACGTACTACGAACACCTGGGCAAGGGCCCCTGGCCGCGCCAGCAACGTGATGAGTACCTGACCGAGCAGGTCCGTCGGGTCCACGCCGAGAACTACGGCCTCTACGGCGCCCGTAAGGTCTGGTTGGCGTTGAACCGCGAGGGCGTCCCGGTGGCCCGGTGCACGGTAGAGCGGTTGATGCGCGCTGACGGGCTGGCCGGCGCGGTCCGCGGCAAGGTCAGGAGGACCACGATCTCCGACCCGGTCGCCGAGCAGGCCCGGGACCTGGTCAACCGCGACTTCATGCCCGCGTCGCCGGACCGGCTCTGGGTCGCGGACATGACCTACGTGTCCACCTGGTCCGGGTGGGTGTACGTCGCGTTCGTCATCGACGCCTTCGCCCGCCGCATCCTGGGCTGGCGGTGCGGCACCTCGATGTCCACCCAGTTGGTCCTGGACGCGCTCGAGCAGGCCGTGTGGACCCGTCAACGCGCCGGGGCCGATCTGGGCCAGGTCGTGGCACACACCGACCGCGGGTCGCAATATGTGTCCATTCGTTACACCGAGCGCCTCGCCGAGGCCGGCATCGCTGCCTCCGTCGGGACCATCGGCGACAGCTACGACAACGCCCTGGCCGAGACCATCAACGGCCTGTACAAGACCGAACTCATCAGGCCCCGGGGGCCCTGGCGCACCGCTGATGCGGTCGAGTACGCCACCGCCGAGTACGTCGACTGGTTCAACCAACGCCGCCTGTACGAGTACTGCGACGACATGCCACCGGCCGAGCGAGAGACGCTCTACTACGCTCACCACCGAGCCCAGCAGACCGTTGAGCTCTCACACCAGTAAGTCTCCGGACTCACCGGGGCGGTTCACAGGTGGAGAGGTGTCAGATGGTCTGTGTAAGTGGAGGGTCTCCAACCTGAAGGAGATTGACTGTGACCATGACGAAGCCGAAGAAGGATGCCGAGCAGCTCGAGCCTGAGGCTCGCCGGTTGCGTCGGGAGCTGTTCGACGAGGAGTTGCTGGACCGGCTGATGGCCGCGACCGATGAGCGTGGTGTCTCGCTGACCGGTGAGGGCGGGTTCCTGCCGGAGATGATCAAGGCCGTCCTGGAGCGGGGGATGGAGGCCGAGCTGTCCGACCACCTCGGCTACGAAAAGGGTGAGCGGGCCGGTCACGGGAGCGGGAACTCCCGCAACGGGACCACCCCCAAGACCGTGGGCACCGAGGTCGGTGACGTGGCGCTGGACCAGCCGCGGGACCGCACCTCCAGCTTCGCCTCGGCGTTGGTGCCCAAGGG
>JACCXZ010000120.1 GCA_013696745.1 Nocardioidaceae bacterium
ACGCCAAGAGCGCGGCGACCACCCAAGCGCCGATTGTCAAGGACAAGGTGGCCGACACCGCTTCGAACATGTCCGACTCAAGCAGTTCCGGGGGCAGCGGCCAGCACAGCGCCACCGTCTAAAGTCCGGGTGCTGCGTCGCTAGGGTGGAGATGCCTCGCCGGCGTGGCGCAACTGGCAGCGCACCCGACTTGTAATCGGGCGGTTAGGGGTTCGAATCCCCTCGTCGGCTCCACGTCTGACCTGCAGTGATGTGTCTGGGAGCTCATTTCCGCTCCTCCCCATTCGGGCTGTGCGCTAGCAGATTGCTAGACGCAGGATCTTGAGGCGTTGGCATCGGGCCGCTCCGCACCGAGGCGATGGCGTCCGCCGCTGCACGATCCACCGCCGGTGCGACGTGCGTGTACAGGTCCGACGTGATCGCCAGGGAGCTGTGCCCCAGTCGGTGGCTCACCACCTTCATCGGCACACCGGCCGCCAGCGCCAGGCTCGCGTTGGTGTGCCGCAGGTCGTGCAGCCGGATTCGCGGAAGTCCCGAAGGACGCCGACGACATCCTCACCAGAGCCAAGGACCGCAAGAAGACTTCAAACACGCGACACTAGTTCACGGGCCCGGCCTTTCCGGACCGCGATGGCTTCAATCTGCGGGAGCACGATGAGGTCATCGTGAGCGCTGCGTGAGGGATCTCTGACTTTCGCGCTCATGGCCAGGTCGACCACCTGAGCCGGGTCGGCCTCGGCCAGCACGGTCGCCGTCAGGGCACCGGTGCCGCAGCCCACGTCCAGCCAGGTCCGGCGCAAGCGACGTCCAGCCAGCGCAGTAGCGGACTGCGACGCGACGGCTCCAGCGCCCTGCGTACCCCTCGTACGCGTCACCGACGATCCAGGGCTCGTCCAGACTCGCCATGCCTGCCGCTGCCTAGACGGCTCGAACCGGACGTCAGTACTTCAAGGATCTGCTGGACATTGCAGCCTCGGGACGCCCTGCAACCGTGGGGACTCGTGCAGATAGTGGATTTCGCCGAGACTCAACTGCTCTGCGCAGCGGGTCCGAACTGACCGAGCCGATAGTCGACGATCGGCTGCGGCGGGGTAGTCAACGGTTGCCAGCTCTGCTGCCGGAGTCTTGCGAGAGACTCCATGTCATGGCCTACGACGTCGAGCTAGCGAACCGGATCCGGCATGTCGTTGAGGACGAAGGCGGCCTGACCGAGAGACGCATGTTCGGCGGACTCGCCTTCTTGATCCACGGCAACCTGGCGGTCAGCGCCAGCAGCAAGGGAGGCCTGCTGCTGCGCATCGACCCGGCTGACACCGAGGCGCTGGTGAGTGAGCCATACGCGCGCCGCTTCGAGATGCGCGGCCGAGAGATGGACGGCTGGCTTCATGTCGACGCCGAGGCGCTCGAGAGCGACGACAAGCTGCGGCGCTGGGTGAGACACGGCCTCACCTACGCCCGATCACTGCCACGCAAGTAGCCGGGTCCCGGGCAATGTGCTGCCTGTGCGCGGCAACCGGAAGGCACCGGACTGGCCCACGGTGCTCGGCGCTGGCGTCTGAGCCAGTTCTCGGCTGTTCATGAACAACCGAGGAGGCATGCCTCCTGTCGAGTTGTCCAGCACGGGTGTGGAGAACGGCCCCGCGTCTTGCGTCTGGGCACGATCGAGCCCGTGCACAGGCGGATCCGTGCACCAAGCCCTGACCACGCATCAGCAGGCCGCCGAACGCCTCGGGGTCAGCCGACCGACCTGGTGAAACTGCTCGACGAGTCCAGCACACGTGTCCGCGATCCTCCGGGCGCGAGTTCTACCGCGGAGTGGCGATCTGGCCCCTCCGGTGAGGCAATGATGTGCCGGGAGAGGACCTGCCATAGCCTCCGCACTCGACGATGAGTCTTGCTCCGCCAGGCCGTCTCATACTGCTGTGGGCTCAACGCCTGCGGTGGGCTCAACGCGAGCCGGCGATCCGACCGAAAGGACACGAACGATGAGGAAGCTGATGGTGAGCACGTTCTTGACCCTCGACGGGGTCATGCAAGCCCCGGGTGGACCCGGAGAGGACGACAGCGACGGTTTCACGCACGGTGGCTGGTCCGTGAGTTATTCGCCGCACACTGGCCGCACGCCAGAGAGGAGGACGGCGCCAAGCCGTTGAACGACGCCACCAAGTACGTCGCGTCACGGAGTCAGCCCACGCTGAAGTGGCGCAACTCAGTCCTGATCGAGGCAGACGCGGCCGAAGGCAGCGCGGCGCTCAAGAAGCAGGGCGGACCGGAGCTGTAGGTCCATGGCAGCGGGAACCTGATCCAAGCGCTGTTGCGCCACGAGCTCGTCGACCAGTACCGCCTCTGGGTCTTACCCCTCGTCATCGGATCTGGCAAACGTCTGTTCTCGGAGGGCACCGGGCTCGCTGCCATTACCCCGTCCACCACTTGGTGCCGCTCGGTTTCAGCACCAGCGCCGGTCAACCTCGAAGCTAGCAACTCTGGAAGGCGAATTCGGCTTGCAGAGATGCACGGCCGTGGTCACGTGCCGCCCCTACCGAGTGGGGGCTGATTGCAGGATCTTAGTTTGCGGTGTGCCGACAAGGGCGGGAGCGTTCTGCGGCGACGACCAGACCCTCGTCTGCAGGAAGCCGAGGAAGCGTTCTGCATCGTCGACGGTGTCGAAGTCGAGGTCGATGACGACGTAGTTGGGATCGTCGACCGGCCGTTGCACACGGTGGTCCCTGACGCCAGCCTGGGCACGGGCGTCCGCAAAGCGCTGAAAGGCAGTGAGCCACCGATCGAAGTCGGAAATGGCGTGCTCGATGTGCAGTGTGGTCACGGTGGGCTCCTCGATGAACGTTTCGGGCGACCACCACGCTAGGTATTCAGCGGCGTTGGGCCTATCCCAAGTTTCTGGGGTTCTTGGCCGTTCTTTGACCCGGGCGGCCGGGGGCCGGTGCTGGCGTAGCGTTTGCGCATGCCAGTCGCCAGTGCCTACGCCCGGGCGAACGCGCGTGTGCTGGAGATCTGCGGGTCGGCAGACGACGAGCGGACTCTGCGTCAGCAGGTTATCGAGGAACTCCACCCCGTGGTGGGCTTCGATTCCTACGCCTGGCTGCTCACCGATCCGGCGACCTCGGTGGGCGCTTCGCCCCTGGCGGACGTCGCGTGGCTGCAGGACCTTCCTCGTCAGATCGAGCTGAAGTACCGCACCACGGTGAATCGGTGGACCGCCTTGGACGACACTCCGGTCGCTCTCCTCGACGAGGCTACTGGAGGCGACCTCGCCCAGAGCTTGGTGTGGCGGGAACTGCTCGTCCGGCACGGCGTCCGAGACGCCGCGTCCGTTGTCTTCAAGGACCGGTTCGGCTGCTGGGCTTTCCTCGAGTTGTGGAGGACCGGCACAACGGTGCCGTTCAGCGCCACCGAGGCGACCTTCCTCGCTGAGCTCGTAGAACCGTTGACGCTAGCGCTGCGCCGCTGCCTAGGAAGCACCTTCGTCCCTACTTCGGCCCGAGACTTCCCACACGTCGGTCCTGTCGTGTTGCTGTTGTCGCCGCAGTTACAGGTTCGCGGTCAGACGCCGGAGACGACGGACACCCTTCGCGTCCTCGTCCCTCCGGCCCAAGGCCATGTCCCCGTCCCGGCCAGCGCGTACAACGTGGCCGCGCAGCTGCGGGCCGTGGAGGAGGGAGTCGACAGGAATCCGCCCTCGGCACGGGTACACCTTCGCCAAGGCGTGTGGGTGACTGTGCGGGCAGCGCGGATTGATAGCCCCGGGTCGTCGCCGGAGCAGGACATCGCAGTGACGATCGAAGAGAGCTCCCCTCCTGAACGCGTCGATCTCTTTGCTCGAGTCTTCGGGCTGAGCGCTCGGGAGCACGAGCTCCTCGAGCATCTCGTCGCCGGCTGTACGACGAGGGAGCTCGCGCGCTGCATGTGGCTCTCGGAGCACACCGTGCAGGACCACCTCAAGTCCATGTTCGCGAAGACGTCGAGCCGCAGTCGTCACGCCTTGCTGTCACGAGCCCTCGGGGGCTGACGTCCGTCAGCTGGCCGCGTGCCGTCAGCTGCCCAACAACTCGCCGTACGCCGCCAAGCACCGCGTCGCGCACGTGTCCCCGATCACTACCGCGCCGCATCCACGAGTAACCGCGGACAGCGGCCATCCTGAACTGTCGCGATGGAGGCGGTCGCCCGGACGACGCTCCCTCAAGACCGTAGAGCTCCCCGCGGAGGGCTACGAGGTCGTCGGCTCACGTCTCTTGGCGAGCGGCAGCGCACAAGAGAGCCGCAGATCGCTGACCTGCAGGTTTGGGCCGGATCAGACGTTGAAGCGGAACTCCACCACGTCCCCGTCGGCCATGACGTAGTCCTTGCCCTCCATACGCACCTTGCCCGCTGACTTCGCCGCAGCCATGGAGCCGGTGGCGACCAGGTCGTCGAAGCCGACGATCTCGGCCTTGATGAAGCCGCGCTGGAAGTCGGTGTGGATGACGCCGGCCGCCTCGGGAGCGGTGGCACCCTTGCGGATCGTCCACGCCCGTGACTCCTTCGGCCCAGCCGTGAGGTACGTCCGCAACCCCAGGGTCTTGAAGCCGACCCGGGCCAGGACGTCGAGGCCGGGCTCGTCGATACCCATCTCGGCAAGCATCTCCCGGGCTTCGGCCTCGTCGCCCAGCTCGACCAGCTCGGCCTCGAACTTCGCGTCCAGGAAGATCGCCTCGGCCGGTGCGACCAGCTCGCGCATCGACGCCAGCAGCGCGGCGTCGGACAGCTCGTCGGCGTCGCAGTTGAACACGTAGATCAGCGGCTTGGCGCTCAGCAGGTACAGCTCGCGCAGCGGCTCGCGCTCCAGCCCAGCGGCGAAGGCTCCCGTACCGCTCTCGAGCACCTGCTGCGCGGCCTGGATGGCCTCGACCTTCGGCACAAGTGACTTGTCCTTCTTGGCGTCCTTCTCCAGACGCGGCAGCACGTTCTCGATGGTCTGCAGGTCGGCGAGGATCAGCTCGGTGGCGATCGTCTCGATGTCGTCCCGCGGACTGACCTTGCCCTCGACGTGGGCGACGTCGTCGTCGCGGAAGACCCGGGTGACCTGGCAGATCGCGTCGGACTCGCGGATATGGGAGAGGAACTTGTTGCCCAGCCCCTCCCCCACGCTGGCGCCACGCACGATGCCGGCGATGTCGACGAACTGCACGGTCGCGGGCAGTTGGCGAGCCGAGCCGAAGATGTCGGCCAGTGTGCCGAGTCGGGAGTCGGGTACGCCGACCACGCCGACGTTGGGCTCGATGGTCGCGAACGGGTAGTTCGCCGCGAGCACGTCGTTCTTGGTCAGCGCGTTGAAGAGCGTCGACTTGCCCGCGTTGGGGAGTCCGACGATACCGATCGTGAGTGCCACAGGCGCCTAACGTACGGGCCGACCCGCGGGTCGACAGCGAACCGCCCGCTCCCGGAGGCGATCAGGGGCGGGCGGAGGGTTGACGGGTGCCGGTCAGAACTTGATCAGGCCCCGCTGGTAGGCCTTGACCAGGCGACGCGGCACGCTGACCTCGCGGCCACCGACGCGGATCGGGACCAGGTCGGCCGCCGTGGCCTTCCAGGCCGAGCGGCGGTGACGCGTGTTGGAGCGCGAGGTCTTGCGCTTCGGTACAGCCACAGGGATCTCCTCGTACGTCGGACAGCGCTCCAGGCTACCGGACACCGGCCCGAACAAGAGAATCGGCGGTGGTCCAGAACACCCGGCTGTCCCCTGCGTACCACTGGTCGGTGGCGACGCCCAGGTCGTCCATGCCGATCGCGAGCGCGACCTTGACCGACGGATCGTTGTCGGTGTACATCAGCGCCCGGATCTCGGTCAGCCCGTGCGCGAAGCCGTACGCCAGCGCGCCGGTGGCCGCCTCACGGGCGTATCCCCGTCCGGTGGAGTCGGGGTGCAGGTGCCAGCCGACCTGGATCTCGCGGGTGCCGTCGCGGTTGAGCGTCGGCAGCGGCACGAGCAGGACGCATCCGACGGTGACACCGGTCGCCCTGTCCTGCACCGCCCACTGGCCGCACGGCTCTCCGAGCCGCTCGCGGATGCCTCGCCACGATGCAATCCTGTCAACCGCTTCGTCCCGGTGGGTCATCACGGTCGGGTCGTCGTCGAGCCAGCGGACGACGTCCCATCGGCTGTTGATGTCCAGGACGCGGTCGGCGTCGCTCTCGCGCCACTGCCGGACCCAGGTGCGTTCGGTCTCGAAGACCAGCTCGTCAGGTGCGATCACCGACTGATCCTCGCCGTCAGGCGTGGGCGGGTGCAACCGGGTTCGCGCGCACCGACGCGCTCACCGGACGCTACTCATGCAGGGGTATGCGCAATCTCCATCCCACCTCGATGTGGTCGGGATCGGTGATACGAGGATTGGCGGCCACGATCTGCTTCACCGAGCTACGACCGAAGTCCTTCGCCTTCCGGACGATCCCGGTCAACGTGTCGCCGCGGTCGACCCGGTACAGCAGCCATCCCTGAAGATCGGGGAACATGATCACCCGCACCTCGCGCAGGTTGAACCCCGGGCTCGGTCCCTCGTCGGGGAGGCCCGGGTTGTCGCCGAAGACCTGCAACGTGAGCCGGGCGCCGGACCGGGGCGGCTTGTCCACCTCGAGCCTCGTGACGAACTCCCC
>JACCXZ010000129.1 GCA_013696745.1 Nocardioidaceae bacterium
CTGGCTCCACATCATCTGGCACTGCTGGCAAGACGGCGTCCCCTACGCCCCCGACCAGCACCGCGCACTCCAACGTGTCATGGCGGCCCAGACCGCGGCGGGTTGACATAGGGCTTCTCATGACGTCTGCCTCCGTTCGTCGGTCTGGGTGTGAGCTCGGCGAAACGCCCGCCGGGCACGGACCAGCAGCGCCTCGGTCGCGTGCACCGTGCGGCCCACCAGTGCCGCCACCTCCGGCACCGGCAGGTCGTCGACGTAGCGCAGCGTCAGCACCAGCCGGTGACCGGCGCTCAGCCGGCCCAGCGTGGACAGCGCGGCGAGCCGGTCGAGGGTGGCGTCCCACGGGTCCTCGTCGATTGCATGGCTGGCCAGCACCCGGCCACGGGCGGTGTCACGGGCTTCGCGTCGCCAGTGGTCGGCGAGCTTGTGCCGGGCGACGCCGATCAGCCAGGCCCGGCTCACCTCGGGTGGTTCGGAGCGGCGCACGGCCTCCACCGCGGCGAGGAACGTCTCACCGGTCAGGTCCTCGGCCAGCGAACGCTGGCCGCAGCGCGACAGCAGGTAGCCGTAGACGTGCGGCAGCGCGTCGTCGTACAGGCGCAGGAGGGCATCGCCTGCCACCGCTGGAACGCCACCCATACCCTCATCGTCGTACGGGAGGCCCCGACTCCGACGCCTGCGACCAAGACACTTGTCGCTCAGACCCGTCACTGGTCAGGTGCTCGTCGCCACCCCACATGTCACAAGGGCTCAACGGTCACACGCCCATCCCCACGGGACGCACCCCGCGGGGAGTGACAACATGCCGTGGTCCGTCCGTCGTGCAGCCACCCAGTTGGCTGCTCCGCCGCTCGCGAACAGCTGAACAGTGACGTCAGATCAGGCTGAGCACGATCACCGAGCCGTACGGTGCCGCGTCGCCGGGGGAGACGCTCTGCTCCAACACGTAACCGAGGCCGAGGTACTGGTCACTGTGGTGCGTCTCGACCACGAAGCCGAGCATCTCGAGCTCGTCGGTGGCGGCGTCGACCCCCGCGGCGATGACCTCAGGCACCTCCACGACCTCGGGTCCCAGCGACACCACGATCATGATCTGGTCGCCCTTGAACGCGGTACCGCCGTCCGGTTCCTGCGAGATGACCCGCCCGCTCGGGACGGCGTCGTCGTACACCTCGTCGACGACTGCGACGAGCCTGGCCTCGTCGAGGAGGCGCTCGGCCGCGGCCCGGGCGCGTCCGGACGTGTCAGGGACGTCGATCGGCAACCGTCCCTTGCTGACTTCCAGCTCGAGCTGGACGTCCGGCTTGACCATGCTGCCCGAGGCGATGCTGATGTCCGTCACCACGCCGGCGTCGTACCTGCGGTTGAACTTGTCGACCGGTTCGGTTGACGTCAGGCCGGCGTCGCGGATCTTTGCCTCGGCCTCGGGGAGCGGAAGGCCGACCACGTCGGGCACGCGGTAACGCTCCTTGCCGAGGCTGACGGCGACCTCGATGCTGCCTCCCTCCAACACCGATCCGCCCGCCTCAGGGCTCGAGGAGATCACGTGATCCAGTGGAACCGCCTCGTCGAAGCGCTCGTCGGCCACGGTGACGCTCAGCCCGGCGGCCGCTGCCATGGCGTCGGCCTCGGTGAGGCTGAGACCACTCACCTCGGGGACGTCGGTGTAGCGGCCCACCCCCAGCTGCCAGCCGGCGAGCGCTGCAACGACGGCCAGCAGGAGCACGAGCACCAGCAGCACCGCGCCTCGACGGCTGCGGATGGCCGACCTCGACTGTGCTGTCGACGGGCCGGGTCGCGGGACGGGGGGACCGCCGCCAGCGACCGGGGTCACGGCCGTGTGCTCGGCACGGCGCGCGGCCTGGTTCGTCGCCTGCTGGTCCTGGTCCTCGAACACCAGGATGTCCCACGGCTCCGCGACCGTGGGCTCGGTCCAGATCGAAGTGGTGGGAGAGAGGTCGGCCACCAGGTCGGGATCGTCGGTGATGCCCTGACCCAGCGCGATCGCGACCCGCCGGGTCTGTTGCAGCATGAGCTTCGCGTCGGTGGGGCGCAGGTCGCGGTCGCGGGCTGTGGCCCGGGCGACCAGCGCGTCGAGATAGTGGGGGATGCCCGGCTGGAACGACGACGGAGCGGGCACGTCCTCGTGCACGTGCTTGTAGGCAACCTGGATCGGGTTCTCCGCCTCATGCGGCTTGCGGCCCGTCAGCAGCTCGAAGAGCAACACCCCGCACGCGTACACGTCGGAGCGGGCGTCGGTGCCCTGGTGCAGCACCAGCTCGGGCGCGACGTAGGAGATGGTACCGATGAGCACACCGGCGGTGGCCGTCACCGCCGTGGTGGAGGTGACGGCACGCGCCAGGCCGAAGTCGGCGACCTTGATCTGACCGGTGGGGGCGATCAGGACGTTCTCCGGCTTGACGTCACGATGCACGAGTCCGGCCTGGTGGGCAGCCCCCAGGGCCTGCAGCACCTGCTCCATGACGGCAAGGGCGCGGGCCGGCGTGAGGGGCGCCTCCTTGCGGATGACGTCGCGCAGCGTCGCACCGGCGACGTACTCCATCACGAGGTAGACGGTGCCCTCGTCCTCACCCTGGTCGAAGACCGCCACCACTCCCGGATGATTCAACCGCGCCGACGCCCGCGCCTCGCGCACGAACCGGTCGGCGAAGTCCTGGTCGGCGCCGAGGCCCTCGTGCATGACCTTGACGGCGACCTGGCGGTCCAGCCGGGTGTCGACGGCTGTGTACACGGTGGCCATTCCGCCGCGTGCGATGCGCTCCTCGATGCGGTACCGACCGTCGAGCATCCGCCCGATCATCGATGCGCCGCCGTCGACGGACACTGCCGCTCCCGAACTGGTCGTCTCATCCGGTGCGCCGCACAGCGCACGGAGCAGGTCTGCGGCCTGCGAGACCTGCTCTCGGAGTTTAGGACGACCGGGCCCCGGAGCCCGCGAGGCACGCAGGGCGGGCCTCGTGCCAGGCTGGGAGGGTGAGCGACCAGGCAGCGCGTACCGACATCGACCGCAGCGCCTCATCCGAAGAGGCGGCCACCAACGTCGAGCGTGGCATCGATGAGCCGCTGGCGACACTGGTCGCCGACTGGCTGACACTGGAGGAAGCCGCCGAGCGGCTCGGCGTCAGCACCTCCCGGGTCAAGGTTCTGGCGCGTGAGCACGAGCTCGCCGTCGCCGGCGCTCGAGGCGGATGGCTGCCCGCGCTGTTTTTCGACGGGAGCGAGATAGTCAAGGGACTGCCGGGCACACTGACGCTGCTGTTCGACGCCGGGTACGACCCGCACGAGTCGATCCAGTGGCTCTACACCGCCGACGACTCGCTGCCCGGACGGCCGGTCGACGCCTTGGGCGAGAACCGCGGCACCGAGGTACGCCGGCGAGCGCAGGCACTGGGTTTCTAGGAGGTCCGGCGCACCGAGCGCTCGATGAGATCAGTGAGGGAGTCGCGGGCCGCGTCGTCCACCGGGGCTTTCTCCAGCGCAGCCATGGCATCGGCCCGCAACGCCTCGATCTGTGCCTCCACAGCGGCCAGCGCTCCCGTACTCCGGATGACAGCGCGTAGCTGCTCGACTTGCTCGTCGCGCAGCTGGCGATCGCCGACCAGCCTGTCCATCAGGCATCGCCCGGCGTCGTCGGCGCGGATGTAGGCATGGGCGAGCAGCACCGTGCGCTTGCCCTCACGCAGATCGTCGCCTGCCGGCTTGCCCGTGACCGCCGTGTCGCCGAAGACCCCGAGCACGTCGTCGCGCAGCTGGAAGGCCTCACCGGCAGGAAGCCCGATGGCGCTGAGCGACTCCACGAGTGCCGCGTCAGCGCCGGCGAGCACGGCCCCGAGGTGCAACGGGCGCTCGACGGTGTACTTGGCGGCTTTGAACCGGACCACGGTCATCGCGACCTCCAGAGAGGTCTCCGCCGACGCCTGAGCGACGACGTCGAGGAACTGACCGGCGACGACCTCGGTCCGGCAGGCGTCGAGGTACGGGAGCGCGGTACTGATGCGCTCGGCGGGCAGCCCGCACGAGCGGAACATCTCGTCGGTCCAGGACAGCATCAGGTCGCCGACCAGGATGGCGGCACCCGTGCCGTACGCCTGCGGGTCGCCGGGCCACCCGGCACCACGGTGCTCGGCCTCGAAAGCGCGGTGGACCGAGGGCCGGCCGCGTCGGGTGTCGGAGACATCGATCAGGTCGTCATGCACCAGGGCACAGGCCTGCAACCACTCCAGCGCGGCCGCAGCGACCGTGATGCGCTCGTCGTGCGGGTCCCCGCCGGCGGCTCGCCATCCCTGGACGCAGTACGCCGCACGCAGCCGCTTGCCTCCCCTCGCCGACGCCAGCGCGGCGTCGACCATGGTGTCGACCCGTGGCCCGGCCGCGAGGAGACGCCGACGCTGGCTGCGCGCGAACGCGTCGAGGTGCGCCTGGATCCGTACGGGCAGGTCGAACTCCGCCGCGGACATGACGGCGACCCTAGCCGTCCTGCGGCTCGAGCCTTCGTCGGGCGCGACCGTCCGCTGTCTACGATGGCTGCCATGCCCCTGCCCGCCGGCCCTCCCACCGACGTCGCCCCCAGGGACCTCGCCGCGCGCATCGCCGCTGACGGCCCGTCCTTCTCCTTCGAGTTCTTCCCGCCCAAGGACGACGCCGGTGAACGTCAGCTGTGGCAGACCATTCGCGAGCTCGAAGCGCTGTCACCGACCTTCGTGTCCGTCACGTACGGCGCCGGGGGCAGCACCCGCGACCGCACGATCCGGGTGACCGAGCGGATCGCGTCGGACACCACCGTGGTACCCGTCGCCCACCTCACCTGCGTCGGTCACACCCGTGAGGAGCTGCGTGCCATCGTCGGCGAGCTGGCAGCGGCGGGCGTCCGCAACATGCTTGCGCTGCGCGGGGACCCGCCCGGCGGTCCCGGCCAGCCGTGGGTTCCGCACCCCGGCGGCCTCGACCACGCCGTCCAGCTGGTGGAGCTGGTGCGCGGTCTGGGCGACTTCACGGTCGGTGTGGCCGCCTTCCCGGACGTGCATCCCGAGGCGGTGGATGCGCAGGCCGATGCCCGCGCCCTGGCCGCGAAGGCCGAGGCGGGGGCGGCGTTTGCGGTGACGCAGCTGTTCTTCCGGGCCGAGGACTATTTCGCACTGGTCGAGCGGGCCCGCGCCCTCGGCTGCGACATCCCGGTGCTGCCGGGGATCATGCCGATCACCCACCTGGCCCAGATCGAGCGCTTCACCCAGCTGTCCGGCGCCGTGGTGCCCGGGGACATCGTGTCCGGGCTGAACCGGTACGCCGACGACCCGGCCTCGGTCCGGGCCGCCGGTATCGAGATTGCGACCCGCTTGTGCGATCAGCTGCTGGATCAGGGCGCACCGGGGTTGCACTACTACACGCTGAATCGATCGACCGCGACTCGCCGGATCCACGCTGATCTTCAGACCCGCATCGGCTGAACGGCCCATTTTCGACCGAAGCGCGCGTTGTGACCTATCAACGCGGGATCCGGTGTCATCCTCGATGGGTGAGCAACCGGCAACGCATCGAACGCAACCTGCTCAGCGTCCTCGCGCTGGGGTCCGGTGTGCTCTGCGTCGTCGCCGCTGTCGTCCTGGTGACCGGCGCCGGAAACGGGATCCACGGTGTCCTGCTCGGTACCGTCTGGGTGAGCGGCATCGTCGGTCTGGCCACCTCCGTCGCGGCCTGCCGGGTCGAGGACGACTCGACGGAGGACCCGGCGTACTTCGCGTCGATCGTCCGTGGGTTGCGCAAGGAGTGGCAGCGCAGCTGACGCTGGCGCGATCTGACTGGGCGCCGCCCTACTGCCGGGTGAAGGCGAGCTTGGCGCCCAGCGCGACGAAAGAGCCCGCAAACACGCGGCGTATCCATGTCAGCACGCGAGGGCGGCTGATGACCTGATCTCTCACTGCCGCAGCGAACACGCCGTAGACCACGAAGACCACCAGGGTGATCAGCATGAAGGCCGCGCTCAACTCGAGCATCCGCAGAAACCCATGAGGCTCGCCGGGGCTGACGAACTGCGGCAAAAAGGCGAAGAAGAAGATGGTGAGCTTCGGGTTCAAGATGTTGATCAGGATCCCCGACGTGATCACTTTGCGTGCCGAAAGTGGGGCACCGTCCTCGACAGCGAGCGCACCCTTGTCCTTGAGCGTGCTCCACGCCAAGTACAGCAGGTAGGCCACACCCAGGTACTTCAGGGCTCCGAAGGCGATGGCGCTGGTGTGCAGGAGCGCTGCCACACCGGTGATCGCGGCGGCCATGTGTGGAACGATGCCGAGCGTGCACCCGACCGCAGCGACGACACTCGCGCGGGCGCCGCGTGCGAGGCCGGCCGCCAGCGTGAAGAGGACACCGGTGCCAGGCGTGGCAACCACGATCAGCGAAGTCAGCAGGAACTCGATGCTCACGGCCCCGAGTATGACCGACGCGGCCGGATGTCGTCACGCCCGGCCGACCGCCTCGGCGACCTGGGCGACGGCGAGTCCCGCCGCTACCAGTCCGGGCCCCGGGTGCACGTCGGCACCGATCCGGTACAGGTGGTCGATCGGCGTGATCGGCACGGGACGCCGCAGCCCGGACCGGTAGCCCCTCCACCTGATGCCGGCCCCCGAAGCGCCGCGCTCGTCCACGACCTCCGCAGGTGTGGACGTCGACCGGGCCACGACCGCCGTGCGGACGTCGATCCCGCGGCGGGCCATCGTGAGGACCACGTCCTCGTCGTCCGGCTGGTGCTCGACCGTCCACGCCTGATGCCCCGGAGGTGCCTGGCCACCGGTCCGTACGAGCACCAGCGGGTCACCGTGCAGGAACACCTCGGCCGGCAGCTCCGGAAGGTCGGCTTCGTGCAGGCCGAGGTAGGTGCGTGCCGCGGGGGCCGCCTCGGACTGTGCGTGCTCGGTACTCGTCAGCCGACCAGGTCTGTGCGGCGCCGTCCAGACGACGACATCCGCAGGAGTCTGCTCGCCGCCGGCCAATACGACACCGGCTACCCGGTTGCCCGCGTACGACAGATCCAGCACCGGCGAGCCGAGCCGTACGTCGACGCGCCGGGTGCTCAGGCGCGCGCTGATCGCCTCGACGACGCACCCCATCCCGCCTGCCGGTTGCCAGCGGCCGAAGCTGCGTTCCACGTGCTCGACGACCGTGCAAGAGCCCGGGAGACCGCGTGGTTCCTGTCCGGCGAGACGGTGCCGGTCGACCAGCAGCGACCGCAGCCGCTCGTCGCGCGACACCATGTGCGCGGTGCGTCGCAACGAACGGCGTGGCTGCAACGTGCGCCACGCGTCCCGGTCGAAGGCGACCCGGCCGGCGAACGGCACGTCGAGGGTTCGGCGTCGCAGCACCTCCCACACGTCGCCCAGCGCATCGAGGTGCGAGGTCCACGCCATCGCGGCCTTCGCATCGATGAGCTCGGCGAGCGCCTCTACCTGCCCCGCACGAGAGCCGAACGGGAGGTCCAGCACCGCTCGCCCCTCGAAGACGTGCCGTCGCCCAGGGGAGCAGAAGGTGAGATCCAGCTCGGCCTCGAGCGGACGCCCACTCTTGCGAAACAGGTCGCGCAGCACCGCAGGCAGGGTGAGCGTCGAGGCGTGCCGGTCCCACCGGAAGCCGTCCTGGGCCAGCGGCGCCAGGCTCCCGCCCAGATGTTCACCTGCCTCGTGCAGCGTGACCGTGTGCCCGAGCTTGGCGAGCCGTGCGGCGACCGCCATGCCGGCGAAGCCGCCACCGACCACTGCGACACGCGCACCGCCCGAGCCACGTGCTGCCACTGCGTCAGGCTAGCCGCTCACGAGAGCTCCGACTCCGCTCGGGTGATCGCCTCGAACTCCTCCTCCGGCGCCACGCCGACCAGGTGGTGCCGGCTGTAGAACCAGTAGTAGGCCAGGAAGGCAACGAAGACGCCCAGCGTGATCAGCGCAGCCGTGACGTCCACCAGGAAGACCGCGACGAACGCTGCGCAGGCGAGGACCAGAGCTACCCCGGTCGTGACCACGCCGCCGGGTGTCCGGTACGGCCGCTCCATGTCCGGCTCGCGGCGTCGCAGCACGATGTGCGACAGCGTCATGAGGATGTAAGAGACGGTGGCGCCGAACACGGCGATCTGAATCATCCGGGCCCCAGCGAGCGCAGGACCTACCGCCAAGCTGACGAAGGTGGCGAGCAGGAAGCCGATAGTGCCGGGCACGATCAGCGCGACCCAGGGCGTGCGCTGCTTGCCGGTCGTCGACAGCACCCGCGGCAGGTAGCCGGCTCGCGACAGCGCGAACAGCTGCCGGGAGTAGGCGAAGATGATCGAGAAGAAGCTGGCGACCAGCCCGGCGAGGCCGATGTAGTTGACGACGTCCGCGGCCCACGTGTCGCCGCCGTACGCCGCCCGGAGGGCTTCCGGCAGCGGGTTGTCGGACTCCGCGATCGTGGAGGAGCCGGCGCCTCCGGGTGCCAGGAGGAGCATCAGGGCGGCGAAGACCAGCAGCACCAGCATGCCGGTGATGATTCCCCGAGGCATGTCCTTGCGTGGGTCGCGCGCCTCCTCCGCAGCCAAGGGCACACCCTCGATGGCCAGGAAGAACCAGATGCCGTAGACGAGCGCGGCGAGTACGCCGGCCCAGCCGTACGGGATGAAGTCGGAGGCCCCGGCAGCCGCCGTGGGGTCGATGTCGAACAGGTTGCCGGCGTCGAACTTGGGTACCATCGCGATCACGAAGATCACCAGCCCCACCACAGCGACGGCGGTGATTGCGAACATGACCTTCAGGGCCTCGCCGACGCCACGCAGGTGGATGCCGACGAAGATGACGTAGGAGACCAGGTAGACCGGCCAGCCACTGGTCAGGCCGAACAGGCCGAGCGCTTCCACGTAGCCGCCGATGAAGATGACGATCGCGGCCGGGGCGACGGCGTACTCGATCAGGATCGCGGTGCCGGTGGCGAAGCCCCCGAAGGGTCCGAGGGCACGCCGCGCGAAGCCGTAGCCGGCGCCGGCCACCGGGATGGCCGAGGACAGCTCTGCCAGTCCGAGCACCATGCACGTGTACATGACAGCCATCAGCACGGTGGCGATCAGCAGGCCGCCCCAGCCGCCCTCGGCGATGCCGAAGTTCCAGCCGGCGAAGTCACCGGAGATGACGTATGCGACACCCAGGCCTGCGAGCAGCACCCAACCGACCTGGCCCTGCTGCAGTTGGCGTCTGTCGAGGTAGTCGCCGCCGACCTGCTCGTACTCGATTCCCCTACCTCGCCGTGCGCGCGACGTCGGCTGTGGATCAGTGGTCACGGGACCTCCCGGGCGAATCGTGCCAGATCGAACTGTCAATGGTGTGTGTGCAGACCATTGCCTGCTCGGAGAGTTACGCAGCACTCCGGCCTTGTCAAGTGGTGAGCTGCCGGCGCCCGAGGATGGACGGTTCACTGTCGAGGACTGTTCAGCCGAGGAAGCCCCGAAGCAGTGCGGCCGTGCCTTCGAGGTGCTCGGCCATCGCCAGCCGCGCGTCGCCGGGCGCGTCGGCGAGCACCGCGCTGACGATGCGCCGGTGCTGGGCGTCGGAGTGGCGGATGTTGACCTCGAGCAGCGGGATGGCGTCCAGGAGTCCGTTGACCCGCGCTCGGGCATCGGCGACGGCGGCGGTCAACGAGGGGCAGCCACTGAGTTCGGCGAGTGCGAGGTGCAGCCGCGAGTCCGCGCGCCGGTACTCGTCGGGCTCGGCGGTCGAGGCGGCAGTGAGGATGCCCAACAGGTGCTCGACCTCGCCCGGCCCCAGGGTGCGGGCGGCTGCTTGCTCGGCGGCACCCACCTCGAGGACGTGGCGCAGGGTGAGGGTGTCCTCGAGGTGGTCGACGTCCACGTCGGGCGGTGGCACCGGTCCGGGTGTCGCGAGCACGAACGTGCCTCCATAGCGTCCGCGCCGGGGTTTGGCGAAGCCGGCGCGTTGCAGCGCTGAGATCGCCTCGCGCACGGTGGCACGGCTCACGCCGAGCCGCAGGGCGAGGTCGCGCTCGGACGGTAACCGCTCGCCGACCGGGACCACGCCGAGCCTGATCAGCTGGAGCAGGCGCTCGACCGTCTCCTCGAAGGCGTTGCCCTGGCGGACCGGCCTGAGTACCGCCTCGTACGCGCGCGCGGGCTGACCAGACGCCGACGGCATCGCCTGGCTGTGTACGGACGCCATCAGGTCTCCCTCTCGGCGGGCGATTGACAGCGAGCGTAGGCCGGTGCTTCAGTCCCTGCAATGACACTCGATGGGACACCAATGGACTGTGTCCATGCCATTGCATTCACCCGGGAGGCACCATGAACGCACGGCCGGTCGCGTTGCCACTGGACCGCCTGCGCCAGCAGGTCGAACGCGGGGAGGTCGACACGGTCGTCGTGGCCGTCACCGACATGCAGGGACGCCTGCTGGGCAAGCGGATCCACGCGCCGTTCTTCTTCGAGTCCGTGCTGGAGAACGGCACCGAGGGCTGCAACTACATGCTCGCGGTCGACGTCGACATGAACACCGTCGACGGCTACTCGATCAGTTCGTGGGAGCGCGGCTACGGCGACATGGAGTTCGTGCTGGACCTCGACACGCTGCGTCCGGTGCCATGGCTGCCGGCGACCGCGATGGTGCAGTGCGACCTCGCCTGGCTCGACGACGCCCACAGCCCGGTCGTGGAGTCACCTCGCCAGGTACTCAAGGCCCAGGTCGCCCGTGCCGCCGAGCACGGTTGGCGAGTTTTCGCCGGCACCGAGCTGGAGTTCATCGTCTTCGACGACACCTACGAGGCCGCCTGGGACGCGCGCTACCAGGGGCTGACGCCGGTCAACCGGTACAACGTCGACTACTCGGTGCTCGGCACCACCCGGGTCGCGCCGCTGCTGCGCGACATCACCAACCACATGCACGCCAGCGGACTGACTCCCGAGTCGATCAAGGGGGAGTGCAACCCTGGTCAGCACGAGATCGCCTTCCTTTTCGACGAGGTGATCCGCACCGCCGACAACCACGCGGTGTACAAGAACGGCGCCAAGGAGATCGCCTCCCTGCACGGCAAGGCGCTGACGTTCATGGCCAAGTACGACGAGGCCGAAGGCAACTCCTGCCACGTCCACATGAGCCTGCAGGGCACGGACGGCGCCGCTGTGTTCGCCGACGGCGAGGAACCCACCGACCTGTTT
>JACCXZ010000149.1 GCA_013696745.1 Nocardioidaceae bacterium
CCGAGAACACCATCGCCGGAACAGCGATGGGACCGGCCTTGACGACCACGAGCAGCCCGCTGGTGGATCCGGCGAGGTCGTCGAGGGGTGCCACCATCGATGCGATGAAGGCCACCAGCAGGTACATGAGGCCGGCCAGCGCCATGCCACCCAGCAGCGCGCGGGGAAAGACCTTGCTGGGGTTCTGCGTCTCCCCGGCCACGTTCGCTGCGTTCTCGAAGCCTGTCATGGCGAAGAACGCGATGGCAGCGCCTCCCAGGATCACCAACGCTGTGTTGCCCTCGTTGAACTCGAACGGCTGACTGAGATTCGCCTCTGCGGAACCGAGGACGACGGCGCCGATCAGCAGGATGAGCAGGAGTCCCGAGACCTCGATGAGGCTCATCACCAGGTTGGCCTTCACCGATTCGGAGATGCCCCGGAAGTTGAGCAGGGCGAGCAGGATGATGAAGACGACCGCTGTCACCTTGCTCGGTATGTCGAGGAACTCCTGGAAGTACGGCCCGCCGAACACCAGTGCGAGAGCGCCTGCAGCGGCGATGCTGGCGGCCAGCATGCAGAACGTCACGATGAACGTCAGGATGCGGTTGCCGAACGCCTTGTGCACATACAAGGCGGCCCCGGCCGCCTGGGGGTACTTGGTGATGAGCTCGGCGTAGGCGAAGCCGGTCAGCATCGCAACGGTGACCCCGACGACGAAGGCCATCCAGAAGGCACCACCCACTTCGAGAGCAATGACTCCGATCAGCGCGTAGATGCCTGATCCGAGCACGTCTCCCAGCACGTAGAAGAAGAGCAGCTTGCCGGTGATGGAGCGTTCGAGCTTCTCCTCCTGCTGTGGCCGGCCAGATCCTGTGTCGGACTGGTCACGTGAAGACTGGCTGCCTGCCCGATCGGAGCTCGTGCCTGACATGGCACCACGACCTTCCTGAGCACCATCCCGACAGTCGGGACTTTGCCGGACCACCGTATGGACAGCGGCCGCCTCCGCTCCCCAGAAGACCTGACCGCAAGATGACGCGGTCGCTCGGCAGCCGGGTGCTGGGGAGCCGGCCGCCCTAGTCGCGGGTGAGCTTGCGGTGGGTCACCCGGTGCGGCCGAGCCGCCTCGGCGCCGAGGCAGGACACCTTGTTGGCCTCGTAGTCGGCGAAGTTGCCCTCGAACCAGAACCACTGAGCCGGATCCTCGTCGGTGCCCTCCCAGGACAGGATGTGTGTCGCGACGCGGTCCAGGAACCACCGGTCGTGGGAGACGACCACGGCACAGCCCGGGAACTCGAGCAGGGCGTCCTCCAGGGACTGCAGGGTCTCGACGTCGAGGTCGTTCGTCGGCTCGTCGAGCAGCAGCAGGTTGCCGCCCATCTTGAGTGTCAGCGCGAGGTTGAGCCGGTTGCGCTCACCGCCGGAGAGCACGCCGGACCTCTTCTGCTGGTCGGGACCCTTGAACCCGAAGGAGGCGACGTACGCCCGGCTGGGTACCTCGTAGTTGGCGACCTTGACGAAGTCGAGGCCGTCGGAGACGAGCTCCCAGACGTTCTTGTCGGGATCGAGGCCGCCACGGCTCTGGTCGACGTAAGAGATCTTGACCGTCTTGCCGACATCGAGTGAGCCGTTGTCGGCCGTCTCCTGGTCGATGATCATCCGGAACAACGTGGACTTGCCGACACCGTTGGGGCCGATGACACCGACGATGCCGGCCCGCGGCAGGTCGAAGGTCAGCCCGTCGAACAGCTCACGGTCACCGAAGCTCTTGTGCAGGTCGGTCGCCTTGAGGACGACGTCACCCAGCCGTGGCCCGACCGGGATGTTGATCTCGTCGAAGTCGAGCTTGCGGGTGCGTTCGGCCTCGGCGGCCATCTCCTCGTAGCGGTTCAGCCGTGCTTGGCTCTTGGCCTGCCGAGCCTTGGGATTGGAACGCACCCAGGCCAGCTCACGTTCGAGCAGCTTGGCCCGTTTGACGTCCTTGCGTCCCTCGACGACCAAGCGTTGCTTCTTGGTCTCCAGGTAGGTGGTGTAGTTGCCCTCGTACGGGTGGGTCCGACCGCGGTCGAGCTCGAGGATCCACTCGGCGACGTTGTCCAGGAAGTACCGGTCATGGGTGACCGCGAGGACGGCACCGGGGTAGTTGGCGAGATGCTGCTCCAGCCACTGCACGCTCTCGGCGTCGAGGTGGTTGGTGGGCTCGTCGAGCAGCAGCAGCGCCGGTTGCTGCAGCAGCAGCTTGCACAGCGCCACGCGCCGTCGTTCCCCTCCGGAGAGGTGGTCGACCAGTTCGTCGGGCGGCGGACAGCGCAGCGCGTCCATGGCCTGGTCCAGCCGGGACTCCAGGGTCCACGCGTCGGCGTGCTCGAGGTCGGTCTGCAGCTCGCCCATCTCGGTCATGAGCTTGTCGAAGTCGGCGTCCGGGTCACCCATCTCCTCGCCGATCGCCTCGTACCGGCGCAGCTTGCCCATGATCTCGGCAACGGCCTCCTGGACGTTTTCCAGGACGGTCCTGCCCTCGCTCAACGGCGGCTCCTGCTGGAGCATGCCCACCGTGCCCCCGGGGTCCAGGAATGCGTCACCGTTGGAGGGTCGGTCGAGACCGGCCATGATCTTGAGCAGGCTGGACTTGCCGGTGCCGTTGGGCCCGACGACACCGATCTTGGCCCCGTGCAGGAACGACAGGGTGACGTTGTCCAGGACGACCTTGTCGCCGTGAGCCTTGCGGACGTTGCGCAGCGTGAAGATGTACTCGGCCATGTCAATGGAGCCTAGGCTCCGTGGACGCTCCGCTCACAATCGCGGGGAGTTCACCGCTGGCCCTCACCGCTTCAGAAGGCGGGCGCCGGCTCAGGCGACCGAGAACCGTTGCCCGAGATGACCTCGCCGGTGGCTGCGTCCACCCGGCCACCGGCCTGCAGATCCAGGACGGCGAAGACCTCGCTGTCCTCGGGCACGGGCGCCGGCTTGTCGTGCGCCGGCCGCTCCGTACGCTGGAAGGCGCTGGTCCCCCGGCTGAGGTCGTGGCCGATCGTGACGGCCTCGAGGACGTCACGACTGTGCACCTCGCCGTCGCCGTCTTTCCACACGCTGGTGCGTAGCTTGCCGATGACCACCACCGGCTGCCCGACGCTCAGCGAGGAGGCGACGTTGTGCGCCAGCTGACGCCATGCCTTCACCGTGAGCCACACCGTCTCGCCGTCACGCCAGCCGCCGGCCAGCTTGTCATAGAACCGGGGTGTGGACCCGAGGCGGAAGAAGGCACGGTCCAGCTGCGGGTTGTTGTCCCCTTGCTTGAACTCGACCTCACCACCGACGTAGCCGAACATCGTCACGTGCACATCGCTCATCGCTGCCTCCTGGCGTCTCGTCGTGCTGACACCCTCACTGTTGCGACGCACGAACCCCTCTGGGGGGCCGAAGGACCGATCTGTGGATAGGCCGGCGGCAGGGAGCAGGCACCGTCGCTGGACCACCGCTGGTCACAGCCGGGGCTGGTCAGACGGGGTCCGCTGGTGTCCGTTCTGGCCGGAGTGCCAGCCCGACGGGTGGCCATCCGGTGTCCCGGGTGGGTACTGCCCCTGGGGTGGCCACCCGTACGGCGCACCGCCGCGCTGGGCGATGCCGCGTGGGCGTACCCGGATGGGCGGTGGCAGCACGACGCCGGGCCGGACGGAGCGCATGATCTGCAGCTGCTGCGCGACGGTCGCGACCCCTTGAGGCCCGCCGCGCCCCCGCATGACCCGATCGTGGGCGAAGCCCATCCGGCTCACGGCGCGCTGGTACGTGGCGACCGCGTCCTTGGCCGGCTTGCCGCCGACGTCCGACGCGAAGGTCCTGGCCCGCCGCTTGAACCCGAAGCGCGTCATCCACGGGATCTCGTCGGGGTGCAGCCAGCCACGCCGGACTGCGTCCTCCAGGGACATGATCAGCACTCGACCCTGCCGTGTGCGCAGGACCGCGGCGAACGCGATGCCGCCGACGAACGCCGGGAGGAACATCAGGCCGTACACCAGCAGGAACGCCACCGGACCGCCGAAGGTGACCGAGCCGTTCCAGGCGGCGTGCAACCCGATGGAGACCAGCAAGCCGACCGGTGGGGCGACCCAACGAAGCCACCGCCGGTGCGTCGAGGCGGCGATGCCGATCCCGATGCCGAAGGCGATGCAGAACAGCGAGTGTGTGAAGGGCGAGAACACACCGCGGACGATGAAGATGCCGACGGTGGCCTCGGGACCGTCGAACTCCGGCGTCAAGGCACCGGAGTACGCCCCGGAGTAGTAGAGGACGTTCTCGCTGAACGCGAAGCCGACGCCGACCAGCCCGGCGTAGATGACGCCGTCAAGGACTCCGTCGACCCGGCTGCGGAACCACACGAACAACAGCACGAGGAACGAGCCCTTGGTGATCTCCTCGTTGACCGGCGCGACCGCTGTGGCCAGCCAGTTGAACTCCAGGTCGGTGAGCTCCGCCACGGCTGTGTTGATGACCAACGACACACCGGCAGCGATCACGGCTCCCCACGCGAACGCCGCAGCCAGCCAGCTGCTGGGCTCGGGCTCGTACCGGTCGATCCACAGGAACGAGCCGACCACCACCGGGATCGGCAGCAGGGCGCAGAACAGCACCAGGACGGCACCGCCGAGGCTGTCAGTCTGCCGGTACGCGAACCAGGCGACTGCCGTCGCGGCCAGCAGGGACAGCAGACCGAAGGCGCCGAGCAGCCACCCGCGGTTTCGGCGCCCGGGCAGGGCAGATGGTGCGTCCGGAGAAGGAGGAGGTGCCCCTGCAGGGGTGGCTGTCACCCCACGAGCGTAGGCGAGCCGCTGCGCGACGGCGCGGCCTTCCCCAGACCGGGGACGGCCTGCGTAGGATTCTCAACGCGAAGGCGCCAGCGCCCGTAGCTCAGCGGACAGAGCAGTGGCCTTCTAATCCACCGGTCGCAGGTTCGAATCCTGCCGGGCGCACCAGTAACACCGCAGGTCAGGTGCCTGTTTCACGCTGAGTAATCGGCGTGACGGGCGCCTCGGGGCACGAGGGGGGCACAACAGCGCGGTCCAGTCGGTCGGCAACGGCGTCCAGGTCGTCGTCGAACAGGCCCGAGTAGGTGTCCAGCGTCATCGCCGCTGAGGCATGGCCCAGCATCCGCTGGACGGCCTTCACGTTCGCCCCGGCGCTCACGGCGAGGCTGGCAGCCGTGTGCCTCAGCTCGTGCGGGGTGAGGCCGTCGAGGCCTACGGCCGTCGATGCTCGGTCGAAGTGCCGGCGCCGGAAGTTCGTCATCCTCAGCAGCCCACCCTCCGGCGCAGTGAACACGAGGTCGCCCGGAGCCCTGCCCGCCACGTGCTGGGCGAGGTCGTCTGCGATGCCACGCGGGATCGGCACCGACCGGCAGGCGTGGCTCTTCGGCGTTCCGTACACCGCGCGGCCGGCGACCTCGGTCATCGACTCGGCGACGTCGAGACGACGGCGCATCAGGTCGACCCGTGACACCCTGAGCGCGGCCAGCTCGCCGTACCGGAGACCGCAGTACGCCATCACTCGCACCGCCAGGCCGTACGGTCCGCTCGCGTCAGCGAGGTCCGCGACCTGCTGATGAGTGAGGAACCGCTTGTGTGAGGTCGCCACTCGCGGGAGCCGCACCCCGTCGGCAGGGTTGCGCGTCAGGCGCCCGTCGCGGACCGCCAGGGCCAGCAGCAGCGACAGCACCCGATGAGCGTGGCGAACACTGGACGCGGACAGGCCGCGCCCGGACAACTCCGCGACCCATCCGGCGACCTCGGCGTGCCCGATGCGGGACAGTGGCGTACTCCCCCACCGCGGCAGCACGTAGCAGCGCAGC
>JACCXZ010000036.1 GCA_013696745.1 Nocardioidaceae bacterium
TTCTGGTCGTGGTGCTCGTCCTGTCCGCGCTGCTCGCTGGGACAGTCCTGCTGCGGCTGGCGCACCGGCTCGCAAGCCGTCGGAGCTGAGAACCCATGGTCTTCGAGATTCCCGAGAACCTGCACACCGACCTGATGCCGGTGGCCTGGATGCTGGGTACCTGGGAGGGCAACGGGCGCGGCGAATACCCCGGCACCGAACCGTTCGGCTACGGACAGCAGGCCGTCTTCGCGCACGACGGGCGAGCCTTCCTGCACTACTTCGCCCGCAGCTGGATAGTGGACGAAGACCACCAGAAGGTCGCCGAAGGTGCGCTGGAGACAGGGTTCCTGCGGCGTGGCCAGGGTGAGGAGTGGGAGCTCGTGTTGTCCCACCATTCCGGGTTGGTCGAGGTCTGGTACGGCCACACCGACGGGCCACGGCTCGAGCTGGCCACCGACCTCGTCGCCCGGACGCAGACTGCCGAGGAGGTCACTGCCGGCAAGCGGCTGTACGGACTGGTCGAAGGCGACCTGATGTACGCCTACGACAAGGCCTCGGACGGTCACCCGCTGACCTCCTTCACGTGGGGGCGGCTGACCCGGACCTGACGCACCGTGCGCCTGCCCCCGTACCGTGGAGGCCGTGACGTACTCCAGCCCAATCCTGCAGCTCCCCGACGCGGTCGAGGCGGATGCCCCTGACAGCGGTGTCGCGTCCCACTACGGCAATCCAGTGGTCGAGCAGCGTCGCCTCGAGTCGGGCACCGGATGGGTCGATCTCTCGCACCGCGACGTCGTGCACGTCGCCGGCCCGGACAGGTTGGCCTACTTGCACGCGATGACCACGCAGTTCTTCGACGGACTGGACCCGGGCGTCCGTACCGGTGCGCTGCTGCTGTCGCCGCACGGCCACGTGGAGCACGGTTTCACCGGCGTCGACGACGGCTCGGTCTTCGTGGCGCACACCGAACCCGGTGCCGGCGGGCCCATGGTGGACTTCCTCGACAGGATGCGGTTCACGATGCGCGTCGAGGTCAGCCTGCAGACGTCGTCGTACGCCGTCGTCCACCTGGCCGGTGAGGGGGACGTGGTGGTCGAGCGCTCCCATCTACCGGCGCTGCTCGACCAGCGTGGGGCCCCGTCGGGGATCTGGGCCCATGACGCCCTGCGCATCGCCGCCGGTCGCCCGCGCATCGGATTGGACAGCGACCACAAGACGATCCCCAACGAGCTCGGTCTGCCCGGTGTCCACCTCGACAAGGGTTGCTACCGCGGGCAGGAGACGGTGGCTCGCGTGCACACCCTGGGCCGGCCGCCACGACGCCTGACCGTGCTGCACTTGGACGGCTCGGCTGACCGGCTGCCCGGTCGTGGCGCAACGGTCACCGTTGAAGGACGTTCCGTCGGAGTCGTCGGTACCTCTGCACGCCACCACGAGCTGGGACCGGTCGGTCTTGCCCTCGTCAAGCGCAACGTCCCGGTCGATATCGAGGTCGTGGCCGACGGCGTCGCCGCTACCCAGGAATCGGTGGTCGACCCGGACGTTGGTCTGCACGTCCGGCCCGTCCTGCGCTGAACGTGACGCGCGGCCACGGCGCTGTCGCTGGCCCCTAGACTGGTCCGCGATGAACGAGCCCGATCCCACCCCTGACCTCACCTTCGCCGACTTCGGGATCGACCCCCGGATCCGGGAGGCTCTGGCTGACGTCGGTTACGAATCACCGTCCCCGATCCAGGCGGCGACGATCCCCCCTCTCCTGGAGGGACGCGACGTGGTCGGGCTGGCGCAGACCGGCACCGGCAAGACCGCCGCGTTCGCGGTGCCGATCCTGTCGCGCATCGATCTCGGACAGCGTGACCCACAAGTGCTGGTGCTCGCCCCGACACGGGAGCTCGCACTGCAGGTCGCCGAGGCGTTCGGCCGGTACGCCGCGCACCTGCCGGGGCTGCACGTACTGCCGATCTACGGCGGTCAGGGCTATGGTCCCCAGCTGTCCGCTCTGCGCCGTGGCGTGCACGTGGTGGTCGGCACGCCCGGCCGGGTCATCGACCACCTCGAGAAGGGGACGCTGGACCTCACCGGGATCACGCACCTCGTGCTCGACGAGGCCGACGAGATGCTGCGGATGGGCTTCGCCGAGGACGTGGAACGCATCCTGGCCGACACCCCGCGCTGCAAGGTGGTGGCGCTGTTCTCGGCGACCATGCCTCGCCAGATCCGCCGGATCTCTGCGCAGTACCTCAAGGATCCGGCCGAGATCACGGTCAAGACCAGGACCACGACCCTGGCGACGACCCGCCAACGCTACCTCCAGGTGGCCGGCAACTCCAAGCTGGACGCGCTCACCCGCATTCTCGAGGTCGAGCGGTTCGAGGCGATGATCGTGTTCGTGCGGACCAAACAGGCCACCGAGGTGCTCGCCGAGCGGTTGCGCTCACGCGGGCACTCCGCGGCAGCCATCAACGGCGACATCGTGCAGGCGCAGCGCGAGCGCACGATCGGTCAGCTCAAGGACGGGTCGATCGACATCCTGGTCGCCACCGACGTCGCCGCGCGCGGTCTCGACGTGGAACGCATCAGCCATGTGGTCAACTACGACATCCCGCTGGACACCGAGTCCTACGTGCACCGCATCGGACGAACCGGCCGTGCCGGGCGCGAAGGTGACGCCCTGCTGTTCGTGACGCCGCGCGAGCGCCACCTGTTGCGCGCCATCGAGAAGGCGACCCGGCAGCCCCTGACCCCGATGGGCTTGCCGAGCGTCGAGGACGTCAACAGCACACGGATCGAGAAGTTCCGCGACTCGATCACCGCAAGTCGCGACAGCCACGACCTGTCGTTCTTTCGGGGACTGGTCGCGGACTACGAGCAGGAGCACGACGTCCCGGCGGGGGATGTCGCAGCGGCGTTGGCCGCCCTGCTGCACGACGACCAGACGTTCTTGCTGTCGCCGGAGAAGGAGACACCGGTCCGTGCGTTCAGTCGTGATGACGGATCCCGTGACACTCGCTCGAAGGGCCGTTCCGGCCCCGCACGCCCAGGCGATGCGACTGGTGGCCCGATGGCGACCTACCGGATCCGGGTCGGCAAGCGGCACAAGGTCACCCCTGGGTCGATCGTGGGTGCCATCGCCAACGAGGGCGGCCTCACCCGGGGAGACTTCGGCCAGATCGAGATCCGCGGCGACCACAGCCTCGTCGAGCTGCCGGCCGAGCTGTCCCAGGACACCTGGGCATCGCTGCGGCGGACCCGGATCTCCGGTCAGCTGATCCACTTGTCCAAGGACGAGGGAACGTCCGCACGCAGACCGACCGGCAAGCCGCCCGCCCGAGACCGAGCCTCGGGGCCCCCCAGGAAGAAGCCGCGTTGGAAGGCGGAGCGGTCCCGCTAGTGGCGATCAGGTGGTGGAGTTGATCATCCCGGCACCCACGGTGACGCCAGTCGCCTCGTCGATCAGGATGAACGACCCGGTGGTCTTGTTCGTGGCGTACGGGTCGCACAGCAGCGGGACGGTGGTACGCAGCTGGACCCGACCGATCTCGTTGAGCCCGAGTTCCTTGGTCTCGAGGTCGCGGTGCAGCGTGTTGACGTCGAGGCGGTACTGGATGTCCTTGACCATGGCGCGACCCGAGCGGGTGGTGTGCTTGATCGCCAGCTTCTGCCGTGGCCGCAGCGGCGCGTTGGTCATCCAACAGATCATCGCGTCGATGTCCTGGCTCGGTGTCGGTGCGTTCTGCGGGCGGCAGATCATGTCACCGCGCGACACGTCGAGGTTGTCCTCGAGCCGCACCGTGACCGACATCGGCGGGTACGCCTCGGTGAGCTCCTGGTCAAACAGGTCGATGGCTGAGATCCTGGACGTGAAGCCCGACGGCAGCACCAGCACGTCGTCGCCAGGCTTGAGCACGCCACCGGCCACCATGCCCGCGTAGCCACGGTAGTCGTGGAAGTCGTCGGACTTGGGGCGCACCACGAACTGCACGGGCAGCCGGGCGTCGACCAGGTCGCGGTCGGAGGCCACGTGCACGTGCTCGAGGTGGTGGATGAGTGACGGTCCCTCGTACCAGGACATCGGCTCGCTGCGCGTCACGACGTTGTCACCCTTGAGCGCCGAGATCGGGATGATCGTCAGGTCCGGGATCGTCAGCTTGGTGGCAAAGGCGGTGAACTCCTGCTGGATCTTCTCGAAGACGGCTTGGTCGTAGTCGACCAGGTCCATCTTGTTGACGGCGAGCACCAGGTGTGGGACCCGCAGCAGCGACAGGATGACCGCGTGCCTGCGGGACTGCTCGGTCAGGCCGTGACGGGCGTCGACGAGCACCAGGCCGAGGTCGGCTGTGGAAGCGCCGGTGACCATGTTGCGCGTGTACTGCACGTGCCCGGGTGTGTCGGCGATGATGAACTTGCGAGTCGGTGTGGCGAAGTAGCGGTACGCCACGTCGATGGTGATGCCCTGCTCGCGCTCGGAGCGCAGACCATCGGTCAGCAGCGCGAGGTCGGTGTAGTCGTAGCCCTTGGCGCTGGAGGTCGCCTCGACCGCCTCGAGCTGGTCCTCGAAGATCGCCTTGGAGTCCAGCAGCAGGCGCCCGATCAGTGTGGACTTGCCGTCGTCGACGGAGCCGGCAGTTGCGAACCGCAGGAGGTCCATCAGAAGTACCCTTCCTTCTTGCGGTCTTCCATGGCGGCCTCGGAGAACCGGTCGTCGCCTCGGGTGGCGCCGCGCTCGGTGACCCGGGCAACAGCGATCTCGTCGATGATGTCAGCGGTGGTGTTGGCGTCGCTCTCGACGCATCCGGTCAGCGTCATGTCCCCCACGGTGCGAAAGCGTACGGTGCGTACGCTCGGCGTCTCGCCGGCGCGCAACGTCAGGTGGTCGCCGTTGCTCAGCAGCATGCCGTCTCGCTCGATGACCTCGCGCTGGTGGCTGAGGTAGATGTCGGGGATCTCGATCCCCTCACGTGCGATGTAGTGCCAGACGTCCAGCTCGGTCCAGTTGCTCAGCGGGAAGATCCGCATGTGCTCGCCCTCGCGGATCTTGCCGTTGTACAGGCTCCACAGCTCGGGCCGCTGCATCTTGGGGTCCCACTGCCCGAACTCGTCACGGTGGGAGTAGACGCGCTCCTTGGCGCGGGCCTTCTCCTCGTCGCGGCGACCACCGCCGAACGCCGCGGTGAACGCACCCTCCTCCAAGGCGTGCAGCAGCGTGCCGATCTGCATGCGGTTGCGACTCATCTTGCCGTCGTCGACGATGACGCCGTTCTCCAGTGCCTCGTCGACCGAGGCGATGATCATGCGCACCCCGAGGCGGCTGACCCACGAGTCACGGCACGAGAGCACCTCGGGGAAGTCGAAGCCGGTGTCGACCTGCAGCACCGGGAACGGGATCTTCGCCGGGTAGAAGGCCTTCTCGGCAAGGCGCATCATGCAGATGGAGTCCTTGCCGCCGCTGAACATCAGCACCGGCTTCTCGAACTCCGCCGCGACCTCTCGGAAGATGTGGATCGACTCCGCCTCCAGCTCGTCGAGCTGGCTGAGGCGGTAGTCCGCATGGGTGGGCATGAGGTGGTGGGCTCCCGTTGGTCGAGAAAAGCAGAGGCGAGTCTAGCCGTCGTCGCTGGGATCAGTGGTCATCGCGTGGCGGCGGGTCGGGCACCAGCAGGTCGTCGTCGTCGACGGTGTCGAAGGCCGGCAGTCCGTGTGCCTTGCGGATCAGGCCCCAGGCGACCGGTCCGAGGATGAGCAGTGCGGCTCCGGTGGCGCCCACGACGGTCGCCGGCACCGACAGCAGGGTCAGCGCCGTCAGGGTCAAGACGATGACGATGCCGCGCCGGAGGACGCCCTGCGGGACGAGGTGGGCGACCTTCGCCCCGACGAAGGTGCCAGGGGTACCGCCCAGGATCAGCGGGATGAGCACACTCCAGTCGACTCCGCTCACGATCACGTGGGAGATCGCGGCGGACAGCACCAGGGGCACCGCCTGGACCAGGTCGGTGCCCACCAGACGAATCGCGGACAACGTGGGGTAGAGCAGCAGCAGGGCCACCATGATGAGCGACCCGGAGCCGACCGAGGTGATGCCCACCAGCAGACCACCGATCGCACCCACGACCAGCGTCGGGATCGGGCGCACGACCGGCTCGGACTCGGCACGCGGCCGCCCCGACACGTTGGCACGCAGGGTCAGGTAGATCCGCAGGGTGTAGGTCGCCGCGGTGAAGAGCAGCGCGCAGCCGATGGCGAACTTGAGGAACTCCTCCTGTTCGTCACCGGCTCCGACCGACTCGATGATGAACGCGCCGGCAAAGGCGGTTGGTACCGATCCGAGGATCAGCCACCCGGCCAGCCTGAGGTTGGGCGCCCCCTTGCGTGCGTGCACCGTCGCCCCGACCGACTTGTTGACCGCGGCGGCGACGAGGTCGTTGGCCACGGCTGCGGTCGGGTTGACACCGAGGAAGATCAGAGCCGGTGTCATCAGGGCGCCGCCGCCCATCCCGGTGAGCCCGACGACGATGCCGACGCCGAAGCTGACGACGAGGATGGACAGGGCGGCAACGGTGAGGATGTCGTCCATGGTCAAACTCCGATCGGTGGCAGCGCCGGCGTGCCGAGCCAGCCTGCAAGGGTCAGGAGGTGCACGATCTCGTCGACGCAGTCGCTGAGGTCGCGTCCGGTCGTGTCGAGCGCGAGGTCAGCGTCGGTGGGCACGTCGTACGGTGAGGTGATCCCGGTGAACTCGGGGATGAGGCCGGCCCGTGCCTTGGCATACAGACCCTTGCGGTCGCGGCGCTCGCACTCGTCCAGGGGCGTGGCGACGTGGATCAGCACGAAGCCGCCGCCGGCGTCGCGCACCATGTGACGGACCAGCCGACGGGTGGCGTCGAACGGCGCGATCGGTGAACAGATCGCCAGGCCGCCGTGGCGGCTGATCTCGGCGGCCACCCATCCGATGCGGGCGATGTTGGTCTCCCGGTCCGCACGCGAGAAGCCGAGCCCCTTCGACAGGTGGTGGCGGACCACGTCACCGTCGAGGCTGGTCACGGTGCGGTCACCGCGTTCGAGAAGCACGTCGTGAAGTGCGCGCGCGAGCGTGGACTTGCCCGAGCCGGACAGCCCGGTGAAGAACACGACCAGGCCACGTCGGTGCTGGGGCGGGCGGTCCTGCGCGACCACGGCGGCGACCCGGTCGGGCAGTGTCCCGCCCTGCGGGGGGTACAGCAACGACCGGCCGTACGCCTGAGCGACCCGCTCACGCAGCCAGCGGTCGGCGGCAGTGTCGGGTGCCTCGACATCACGGCGGGCCACGGGGATGGCGACGACCTGCGCAGCGTCGAGCTCGAGGGCGGCCGCCAGTGTCGCGCGCACGAGGCCGGGCGCCGAGACACCCTGCGGGGACCCCGCGCCGGTGCACACCACCAGCACGGGAGCACAGCCTGTGTCGGTCGCGACCTCGGCGATGCGGCGCAGCGCCTGGTCGGTCAGGGGAGCATCGACGGGCACGGCAAAGGAGTTGGCGACATTGACGTCAGCGGGTGAGCGCACGTAACGGCGGAACGGACCGAACTGAGCTGGGCTGAGGCTCGTGACCGGGCCGACCAGGCCGACGCCGTCCTCTGTGTCGTACGTGCTGGTGACACTCAGCCGCGCGAGTGGCAGGCCCTCCGGGTCAAGCAGCTCGAGTGCTCCCGTGGCTCGTGCGGACTCCGCCGTCGCTGCCGGGACGGTCAACGTGATGGCGGGGACCGGCAGCTCCCCGTCCGGACCGGTGAACCCCTCGATCGGGAGGATCCCGGCGGCGAGCAGCTCGAGGTCGTCGAGCTCCCGGGTGCTGGGGGTCCACTGGGGGACTGTGGGCTGACGTTCCTCGGGCACCGCCGCATTGTGCCAGGCCCGACGCGCTCGAAGACAACTGTGTCGCTCAAGTCGAGCAACCCGGTGCGGTTTACCAGCGGACCCTGGTGAACCGCACCACCCATGGGAGGCAACCCGTGGGGAGTGAGCACATGCCATGGGGAGTGGTCAGTCGTGTGGCGCATGTGGCGACGCGTAGGGTCGCGTCCGTGGAGCACGTCGTCGTGGCAGAGGTCGTCCGGTCCGGTTTCGTGGAGGGCTACCACTGGGGCTCGGCGGTGGCGTTGGACTCCGACGGGAGCGTGCGGTGGTCAGTCGGGACAGTCGACGAGCCGATCTTCCCCCGCTCCAGCAACAAGCCGCTGCAAGCCGTCGGCATGGTGCGTGCCGGGCTCGAACTGCGCGGCCGGTTGCTCGCCCTCGCGTGCGCGAGTCACTCCGGCGAGCGCATCCACATCGACGGGGTCCGAGACATCCTCGCGGACGCCGGACTCGACGAGAGCGCCTTGCAGACCCCGCCGGGCCTGCCGGTCGAGGAGTCGGTACGCCTGGCGTACGTCCGCGACGGCGGCGAGCCTGCGCCCGTGGTCATGAACTGTTCGGGCAAGCACGCCGCGATGCTGGCAACCTGCGTGGCCAACGACTGGGAGGTCGCGACGTACCCGGATCCCACGCACCCGCTGCAGCAGGCGATCACGGCCACGTTCGAGGACCTGACGGGGGAGTTCGATCCGGCCATCGGTGTGGACGGCTGCGGGGCACCGGTGCTGGCCTGCTCCTTGATCGGCCTGGCGCGTGCGTTCGGGCGGATCAAGCAGGCGGTGCCCGGCACCGCGGAGCATGCGATCGCCGACGCCATCAGTGGCTCGCCCGAGCATGTCAGCGGGTCGCAGCGCGACGAGGCGCTGCTGCTGCGCGCGTACCCCGGTGCTATCGCCAAGGCGGGAGCCGAGGCCTGCTACGCAGTAGCCATGCCGGACGGGACCTCGGTCGCGCTCAAGATTGGCGACGGCGGCTCCCGCGCCCGTCCGGTGCTGATGGCGGCCATCCTGCGGCGCCTGGGTTACGACCACCCGGTGCTCACGGAGATCGGGTCACAGCCCGTGCTCGGGGGCGGTCAGCGGGTCGGCCACGTCCGCGCGGTTGCGCCCTAGCTGGCGAGCTCGACCTCCGGAGCCGAGTGTGGCGCAACACACGCTGCCATCTGCTTGCATCTGCTAGCTCGCAGCAAGCACAATGGGGTCATGTCCAAGTTGAACGTCGGGAAGAAGGTCGAGTCGCTGGGGGAGTCCCTCGGTGACTACCTCCACGACCAGCGACGCCAGGCACAGCTGTCCCTGCGGCAGCTCGCCGAACAGGCCGGCGTCTCGAACCCGTACCTCAGCCAGATCGAGCGAGGACTGCGCAAGCCTTCCGCCGACGTCTTGCAACAGCTAGCCAAGGCGTTGCGCATCTCGTCGGAGACGCTGTACGTCCGGGCCGGGATCCTGGATCCCGACGAGGACGGCGTGCGTTCCGTGGAGCTTGCGGTGCTCGCCGACCACGGGCTGACCGAGCGACAGCGCGCCGTGCTGCTGGACATCTACCGAACGTTTCGCCGGGAGAACGGCGACGACCCCACGACCGGTGCCTTCGAGGGCACCCGAGAGGTATGACCACCATGGCACTCAACCGCCAGATTCCCGAGCAGATCAAGCACCCGACCCCCCTGTACGCCGTCGTGGGCGCCGGTGACCTCGTGGTCAACCGGATCCGTCGAGCCGACGTCGAGGCCTTCCCGACCCGGGCTCAGGCGCGCGCGACCGAGCGCCTCAACGCGGTCGTCTCTGATGTCATGGCCATCCCGGGCCAAGTCCGCGCGCTGCCAGACAAGGCGCAGGCCGGTGTGCAGTCCGCTGTCGGCCAGGCCAGCGAGACCTACGGTGACCTCGCCAAGCGCGGTGAGGACCTGGTCGCACGCATCCGCCGCCAGAAGTCGACCCAGGACGTCCAGAAGCAGGCCAAGGCCACGGTGAGCCAGGCCAAGGGCACTGCGACGACGGCGAAGAAGTCCGCTACGTCGACGAAGACCGGGGCAAAGTCCACGGCGGCCACCGCCCGTACGTCGGCGAGGAGGGCCGCGGAGGACACCACGTCGGCAGCCAAGGGCACCACCACCAGCGCCCGCCGGACCGCCAAGGCAACGACGGCTAGGGCCAAGGCGACTACCACGTCGGCCAAGCACACCGCCGAGACCGCCGGCAAGGCCGCCTCGGACGCCGGCGGCAAGGTCGGCGACTGATCTCCCAGGGCCGGTAGGCTCGTGCCGTGCTGGATCTCTTCGGGCTGCAGAACGACCTGCTGACGGTCATCTTCCTCGTCCTGCTGGTGGTCAAGGTGTTCGCCTTCGCCGACGCCCTCACCCAGCCGGCCACGGCCTACGTCCACGCCGACAAGCTCACCAAGAACGCCTGGCTGCTGATCCTCGGGCTGAGCCTGGCCGTGCACTTCGTCCAGGCCAACCCGATCGGCATCCTGTCCCTGCTGGGTACCGTGGCCGCCTTCGTATACCTGGCGGACGCCCGGCCGGCGCTGAAGTCGATGCGGGACGGCCGCTGAGCGTCATGCAAGCCGGGGGCGCTGAGATCCTGCGCGAGTGCTCCGAGCGGGTTCCCGCCGGGCTGCAGCACCGGGGACGCCGGCTGGACCACTGCCGGTGACCTGCCGGCGCAGTACGTCATCCACGTCGTCGGACCGGATCGGCGAGCGGGGCAGCGCGATCCCGCACTGCTCGAGTCGTGCTACCGGCGTGCTCTCGAGGTGGCCGACGAGCTCGGCGTGACTTCGGTGGCCTTCCCGCTGGTGTCGGCCGGGGTCTACGGCTGGCCGCTGGACGACGCCGGGCGGATCGCGGTCGGCACCGTCCGGGCGGACCTGGCCGCGGGCGACACGTCGGTGACGTCAGCGGTCTTCGTGGCATTCGGTACCGAGGCCTACGAGGCGCTCACCGCGCACCTCTGAGTCGAACCTCCGGCTCAGGGATCGGCCTTGACCTTCTCGACGAGCCGACCGGCCTTTCGGTCAGCCCAGTACTCGCTGAACTCCCGGCGCACCACCGGCAGCAACAGGTAGAGGCCCAAGATGTTGACCAGCGCGCACGCGAAGAGCATCGCGTCCGCGGTGGCGATCACCGAATCCAGTGTCAGCAGGCAGCCGAGCACGGTGAAGGAGAGAAAGACCAGCTGGAACGTGCGCTCGGTGCGAGGAGTGCGACCGAACACCGTGGTCCAGGCCTTCTGGGTGTAGTACGCCCACGTGATCAGCGTCGAGAACGCGAACAGTGCGACCGCGAGGGCCAGGACGTTCGGGAACCATGGCACGACGGACGCGAACGCATCCGAGGTGAGCACGACGCCGTCTCCCGGCCCCGTCTCCCCAGCAGCGACGGCTGCGCGTCCGTCCAGCCAGGACTGCGGCCGTGCGATGATGATGGTCAGCGCGGTCATCGTGCAGATGATCACGGTGTCGATGAACGGCTCCAGCAGGGCGACGAATCCCTCGGTCACCGGTCGCTTCGTCTTCACGGCCGAATGCGCGATCGGCGCCGATCCGACTCCGGCCTCGTTGGAGAACGCGGCCCGCTGGAACCCGATGATGATGACCCCGACCACGCCGCCGGCGACCCCCTCAGGGCTGAAGGCCCCGCCGATGATCTCACCGAACGCACCGGGTACCGAGCCGATGTTGAGGAGGATCACGGTGAGGCATGCCAACACGTAGAAGATCGCCATCGCCGGGACCAGCCTGCTGGTGACCCGTCCGATCGACTTGATACCGCCGATGATGACGAGCCCCACCAGCGTTGCGAGCACCAGTCCGAAGATGAGGCTGGCCAGCGCGCTGCCCAAGAGCCCGTCCTCGCCGCCGGTGACGTTTCGCGCCTGGGCGAGGGTCTGGTTGGCCTGGAACATGTTGCCCCCGGCCGCACCGAAGAAGAACAGGGCGACCGCGAAGAAGCCGGTGAGCAGCTTGGCGGCGGTAGCCCCGAAGCGCTCGAAGGCGACCGGCAGGTACTTGAACGGACCGCCGGTGACCGTGCCGTCCTCGTGGACCTCGCGGTACTTCACGCCGACGGTGCACTCGACGAACTTGGTGCACATGCCGAGCAGGCCGGCGATGATCATCCAGAACGTGGCCCCCGGACCACCGAGGGTGACCGCGATGGCGACACCCGCGATGTTGCCCAGCCCGACGGTCCCGGACACGGCGGAGGTGAGCGCCTGGAAGTGCGGCACCTCACCCGGGTCGTCGTCAGAACCGTACTTGCCCCGGACCAGCTGCAGGGCGTGGCCGAAACCGCGGAACTGCACGAACCCGAAGGTGACGGTGAAGATGCTCGCCGCCAGCACCAGCCAGCCCACGATGAGCGGGAAGGCCGCCCCGGCGATCGTGACTTCGTAGAAGACCACCGAGGCGATCGCGTCGCTGATGGGGGTGAAGGCGTTGTTGATGGCCGCATCGGTATCTTCGACCCAGGAGGCGCGGTACGTGATCTCGGCTGACATGGCCCTCACCCGACCGCACCGGGACCGGCCTGGCAAGTCCAGCCACGTCGCTGTAACCTATTCGTGACCTGCGGCGCCACCGGTCACACTGCTGGGCATGACGGACTATCAGCGGGTGAACCGGGACAACTGGGACGAGCGGGCCCCGCTCGTCCGTGCGTTCTTGCGTGCTCGTCCGTGCGTTCTGGGCTTCCCCGACGAGCGGACGCCGGCGCCGCACTGACGTCAGCCTCCGGTGTCCTGCGAAGGCGCCGGACATTCCCGTTGCCCGAAGGTCAGCCGGATGGCCGTGCGGACGTCGCTGAGCTCCGCGTCGGTGGGAGTAGCGCCGGCGGCCACTCGGAGCCCGAGCCGGCTCGGATCGACGTCGCGTACTGCTGCCCTCCGGACGCGACCGGTGACCTGCCGGCTGAATCCCTGCTGAGTGGGCGGAGGCGAGCCGGCGCGCTGTCCGCCGCACCGGTCCCGACGCCCGGGTTCGAGCCGTGAGCCATCCGAGTGTGCGTCAATCGAGCACGGGGTGGCCGCTGGCTGGTGCATCTGCGCACACTCGCGGCCAGGGCCTACGGTCGTCCGGTGCCCGACGTGCCATGCCTCGTCGGCCGCGTTCAGTCGAGCGCGGCGGCCGCGCGGAGCCGGCCTTGAGCCGACCACGCCGAGATCCGAGTAGATGGTGACCGTCGAGGGCGGGGGTGACCATCAACTCGGAAGTCGGCGCAGTTTGCGGAAGTCCGACGTCAGACCTTCGATCTGCGTCCCCGAGCGCGCCCCCGCGTGGTGGCATCCAGGATCACCTTGCGGATGCGTACGGCGGTGGGGGTCACCTCGACGCACTCGTCCTCACGGCAGAACTCCAACGACTGCTCCAGCGACAGCTTGCGCGCCGGGACCAGCTTCTCGAAGCTGTCGGCATTGGAGCGGACGTTGGTCATCTTCTTCTCCTTGGTGATGTTGACGTCCATGTCGTCCTCACGGGAGTTCTCGCCCACGATCATGCCCTCG
>JACCXZ010000189.1 GCA_013696745.1 Nocardioidaceae bacterium
ACCGTGTGGTCACGTAGGCACACCACGACCAGGTCGGCTGACTCGATCGCTGCCTGGGCCTGACTCGCGGCCGTCGCCCCGTGGCCCACCATGTCGTCGGCGCGGGCGAGGCTCCGGTTCCACACCGTCGTGCTGACGTCCGCGTCGAGGAACGCCTGTGCGAGGGCGGCGCCCATGGGTCCGAGGCCGAGGACGGCTACCGATGCTCTCTGGCTCTGCGTCATGCCATCAAGGCTCCGACAACACTTCTGGATCGACAAGTACCTACTATATTGTCAGGTACACACCGTGAGGTAAGTTTTGCGAAGGAGCGCTATGCCCGGTCCCGTGTTCCTGTGTGGTCTCGACGCCGCCGTGGACGTTGTCGGAGGCAAGTGGAAGGCGCTGATCCTCTGGGCCCTGAGCGTCGAGCCACGCCGGTTCGGTGCACTGCGCCGCGAGCTCGACAGCATCAGCGAGAAGGTGCTCATCCAGCAGCTGCGCGAGCTGGAGCGCGACGAGATCGTCCATCGCGAGGTGCACGAGCAGGTGCCTCCGAAGGTGGTCTACTCGCTGACCCCGCGTGGCGTGGCCCTCGACAAAGCCCTCGAGCCGCTGGGTGCCTGGGGCGTGGCCAACATGGACCACATCACCGGGGTGCGGACGTTCGCTGCACCCGCACGGTCGTGACGTCGCGGCGCAGACCGCCCCGACGTCAGTCCCGGCGCTCGGAGGCTCCGGGACCGACAGTGTTGTCGCCGTGGCGGACCAGGTCGTCGCCTCGGGCGTCGCGCAGGTCCAGCGCGTAGAACACGTTGTCCCAGCGCTCGTCACCGATCGCGACGAAGTCCGGGATGCGCCCGTACTCGCGGAAGCCGAAGCGCTCGTACAGTGCCATCGCAGCGTGGTTGTTGCCGCGTACGTCCAGCGTGAGCACCTCGATCCCGGCCGTGTGGGCCGCGTCGACCAGGCACTGCAGCACCTTGCGCCCGATGCCCCCACCTCGCGCACGCGAGGAGACTCCGACGCGGCCGATGTCGGCGTGCGGCTGCTCGGTCTCCATCTCCCGCCGCGTCCAGTACGCGAAGCCGAGCACCTCGTCGCCGTCCTCGACCAGCACGAGGCAGGCGTCGTCGCTGTCAGTGGCGGCGATCAGGTCGGCGACCAGCTCCCCCACCTCGGCACGTGTAGGCACGTCCACCCAGCCGAGGGCCGCCCCCTCCTGCACCATCTCGACCACGAGGGCGTGCAGTCGGTCGACGTCCTCTCCGGTGGCGGTCCGGCGACGGTGCACGATCGGGCTCACTGGCGCTGGCTCTCTGGTCGGGGGGCGAAGGGCGGGGATGGGCCGGGTCAGACGTGCGGAGCGCGCCGCTCGTAGGGAGTGGACAGCACGATGGTGGTTCGCGTGGACACGTTGGCCGCGGCGCGGATGCGGGCCAGCAGGTCCTCCAGCTCCGACGGGCTCGGCACCCGGACACAGAGGATGTAGCTCTCGTCGCCGGCCACGGAGTAGCACGACTCGATCTCCGGCAGTCCGGACAGCCGTTCGGGTGAGTCATCGGGTTGACTCGGGTCAATCGGACGGATGGACACGAATGCCGACAGCGGCAGACCGACCGATTCGCTGTCGATCCGGGCACCGTACCCGGTGATCACACCTCGCTGCTCCAGGCGCTTGACGCGCTGGTGTGCCGCCGACGTGGACAGTCCGGTGGCCTTCCCCAGGTCGGTGAACGACAGCCGTCCATTGGCGCTCAGGAGTCGGACGATGGTGGCGTCGATCTCTTCCATGCAGGTCAGCCTAGTGCTGGGACACCCCGGGTCACGTCACGGCTCAGTCCAGCAGGACGTAGTCACGGCTGGTGGTGTTGAGCACCTCGATGCCGTCCGGGGTGGTCACCACGATGTCCTCGATGCGGGCGCCGTGACGACCTTCGAGGTAGATCCCCGGCTCGATCGAGAAGGCCATGCCTGCGTCGAGCACCAGGTCGTTGCCGGCGACGATGTACGGCTCCTCATGGGTCTCGAGGCCGATGCCATGTCCGGTGCGGTGCAGGAAGGCTGCGCCGAAGCCGGCGGAGTCGATGATGTCGCGACCGACGGCGTCCACGGAGTCCGCACTGACCCCGGGACGGGCGTACTCTCGTTGCGCCGCCTGCGCCTGGGTCAGCACCTCGAAGTACTCGACGTACGCAGCGTCCGGTGCTGCGCCGACCACGTAGTTGCGGGTGCAGTCCGAGCAGTAGCCTTCAGCGGTCGTGCCGCCGATGTCGACGACCACCGCGTCGCCGGCCTCGATGACTCGGTCGGACACCTCGTGGTGCGGCGATGCGCCGTTGGGTCCGGACCCCACGATGATGAAGTCGACCCGCTGGTGCCCCTCGGCGACGATGGCGTCGCCGATGTCACGGGCGACCTGGCGCTCGGTCCGCCCGGCACGCAGCCACTCCCCCATGCGTCGGTGCACTCGGTCGATGGCGGCGCCGGCGTCGCGCAGATGGCCGACCTCGACGTCGCTCTTGCGCATCCGCAGCGGCGCGATCACCTGGTTGGCCAGCGTCTGCTGCACAGCCGGCATCGCGTGCCGCAGCGCGAGCACCTTCTCCGCCCACATGTGGTTGTCCACCGCGATCCGGCTGGCACCGGGGACCAGCGACGCGGTCAGTGCGTACGGGTCGTCCCGCTCCCCCCAGCTGACGACCTCGATGCCGAGGTCGGGAACAGGGGAGGCGAGCGCCGCCGACTTCTCCAGGCCGGGCGCGATCAGCCGGATGGCACCCTCGGCCGGCAGCACCAGGCAGGTGAGCCGCTCCAGTGCCTTGGCCTCGTAGCCGGTCAGGTACGCCAGGTCGGCGCCGGGTGAGACCAGCAGGGCGTCGATGCCGGCGGCACGGGTGGCGGCGCGGGCACGGTCGAGGCGTTCGCTGAGGTCGTGGGTCACATCGCTCAGGCTAGCCGGGCCGGCCGAGGTGCCAGAACGGTCGGCGCGAAGCCGAACTCATCCGTCACGATCGGTGACCGTGACTACGGCACCTCTTTGTACATGTCGGGGATCCCGTCGGCGTCCACGTGGGCGGTCTCCGCCTCGTGGATGCGTCGGTAGGCGCGGTTGCGTGAGCGCAGCACCGCGGCGGCTAGCAGTGACGCCACCAGGGAGCCGGTCAGCACTGCGACCTTGACGTGCTCGCTGCGCGGGCTGCCGAAGTCGAAGGCGAGGTCACCGATGAGCAGTGAGACCGTGAAGCCGATCCCGGCGAGGAGGGACACACCGAGCACGTCGAGCCACCGGAGGCTGGCATCGAGACTCGCTCGGGTGACGCTCGCGAGCACATAGGTGGTCCCGAGGACGCCCAGGACCTTGCCGACCACAAGCCCCGCGACGACGCCCAGGGAGACTCGGTCACCGAGCGCGTCAGTGAGACCGGACAGACCCCCTACGGCGACGCCGGCTGCGAAGAACGCGAACACCGGTACAGCGACGCCTGCGGAGAGCGGGCGAAACCGGTGCTCGAAGTGCTCGGCTAGCCCTGGACCGGCGTCGGGACCGCCGGCAGCCTGGCTGCGCATTACCGGCACAGCGAAGCCCAGAACGACGCCCGCGACCGTGGCGTGCACCCCGGATGCGTGCACAAGTGTCCAGGTGACAGCTGCGAGCGGCAGGAGCAGCCACCAGGAGCGAATTCGTCGCTGAACCGCGACCGTGAAGATCACCAACGGGACACATGCGCCGAGCAACGGCAGCAGGTTCAAGTCGCTGGTGTAGAAGACCGCGATGATAGTGACCGCAAAGAGATCGTCGACAACGGCCAGGGTCAGCAGGAAGGTCCGCAAGGCCGTCGGCAGATGGGTGCCTACCACGGCGAGGATGGCCAGCGCGAAGGCGATGTCGGTCGCCGTCGGGATCGCCCAGCCGCGCAGGGCTCCATCGCCAGTGCTGATGTTCAGCCCGACGTACACCAGTGCCGGGGCCACCATGCCGCCTACGGCAGCGACGATGGGCAGCGCGGCTCGGCGCGGCTCACGCAGGTCACCGGCGACGAACTCACGTTTGAGCTCCAGGCCGACGACGAAGAAGAAGATGGCCAGCAGGCCATCGGCGGCCCACGTGCCCAGCGACAGGTGCAGGTGCAGCGCCTCGGGGCCGACCTCGTAGTCACGGAGCCGCATGTAGGCGCCGGCCAGCGGCGAGTTGGCCCAGACCAGGGCCACCACGGTTGCCATCAGCAGCAAGGCCCCGCCGACCGTTTCCTTTCGCAGGATGTCGGCGATCCGCCGGTCCTCTGACCAGGAGCCGTGACCCAGAAGGGTTCGCTGGTGCTGGCGCTCGTTCATGCATCTCCTCGTCCGGCATGACTGGCATTGCTGCCGACCAGACTTCCCGGCGACCAGACTTCCCGGCGCATCACGCGCCAGGTTACCGATGGCATCCGAGCTGCGCCTCTGCAGGGCGGCCGAGGTGCCAGAATGCTGGCCGTGTACCGACTCATGCTGCTGGACACCGCCTCGATGTACTTCCGTGCCTTCTTCGGTGTGCCGGACTCGTTGCGGGCGCCGGACGGCACTCCGGTCAACGCCGTGCGTGGCCTGATGGACTTCATCACCCGCCTGGTCACCGAGTACGAACCGTCCCACCTGGCCTGCTGCTGGGACAACGACTGGCGGCCGCAGTGGCGGGTGGACCTGCTGCCGTCGTACAAGGCGCACCGGGTGGCCGTGGAGGTCCCCGAAGGCTCCGATGTCGAGGAGACACCGGACCCGCTCGCGGTGCAGGTCCCGGTCATTGCCGACGTGCTGCGTGCCTTGGGGATCGCCGTGGTCGGCGCCGACGGCTACGAGGCCGACGACGTCATCGGCACGTTGGCCACCAACGCCGGGATGCCGGTGGACATCGTCACCGGCGACCGTGACCTGTTCCAGCTGGTCGACGACGCAGCGCGGGTACGGGTGCTCTACATCGCGCGTGGCGTCGGCCGGCACGAGCGGGTCGACGCCGCCTACGTCCGGGAGAAGTACGCCGTAGGGCCCGACCAGTACGCCGACTTCGCCACCCTGCGGGGGGACACCTCCGACGGTCTGCCGGGGGTGGCCGGCATCGGTGACAAGACAGCGGCCACGCTGCTGGGCCGATTCGGTCACCTCGACGCTCTCATCGCGGCAGCGGCCGACGGCACCGGGGATCTCGCCCCGCTGCAGCGCCGCCGCATCATCGACAGCGCCGCCTACCTCGCAGTGGCACCCAGAGTGGTGGCGGTGGTGCGCGACGTCGACCTCGGCACGCCGAACCTTCGACTGCCCGGGTCGCCTGCGGACGAGGAGGCGTTCGACGCGCTGGTCGAGCGCTGGGGACTCAGCAGCAGCGCGCATCGGCTGTGCGACGCCCTGGCCGCCATCCGCTGAGCCCGAGGACCCGCTGGGAGTTAGGGTGCGAGTGCGGAGTAGTCGATGACGCCGTGGCGCAGCAGCCGCGACGCGGCCCGTGCGTTGGCGCGCACCGGTGAGTCCCCGGCCGCGTCGGCCACCTGGTCGATCACGTCGAGCAGCTGCCGCATGGTACGCACGAAGTCACCTGCGGTTACCTGCGCGTCGCCCAGCACCTCGTCCAGCGACGCCCCGCGTGCCCACCGGAAGGCCACCCAGGCGAAACTGAAGTCGGGGCGGCGCAGGTACGTCACCCGGTGCTCGCGTTCCATCCTGTCCAGCTCGGCCCAGGTGTGCTGCATCGCCGCGACGACGTCGGGGACGCGCCCACGCGGCAACCGTGGTTCGGGTGCCTGGTCTGCGTTGCGGGACTCGTGCACCAGGGCCGACAGGCACGCCGCGAGCTCCTCGGGAGCCAGCTCGTCCCACACACCGAGTCGCAGGCATTCGGCGGCCACCAGGTCCAGCTCGCTGTAGAGCCGGCTCAGACGGCGGCCGTCGGGCGTGACCTCGTCGCCGTCGAGGTAGCCCAACGTGTCGAGGACCTCGCAGACCCGATCGAACTGCCGAGCGATGGAGTGGGTCCGGGACTCGATCCGGCGGCGCAGCCCCTGGGTGTCGCGGTCGAGCCTGTCGTACCGCTCCGCCCAGCGGGCGTGGTCCTCCCGCTCCGGGCACCCATGGCAGGGGTGCGCACGTAGCGCTTCCCGCAGGGCCTGTGCTTCCGGGTCGACTCCGACCTCCTCGACCGCGGCGCGTCCTGAACGCCGCGCCGACGGCAGCGTCGACGGCGGCAGCTGCTGCTCCTTCGTACGCAGCGCCGACGCGAGGTCCCGGCGTGCCTGCGGACTGCGGGCGCTGAACGTCTTGGGCACGCGCATGCGTCCCCGAGCGGCCACCGGTTCGGGGAAGTCGCCCAGCGACAGCCGACGTGCGTGCCGGTCCACGGTGAGCACCAGCGGACGGGGCCCCTCGCGTTCCCCGTACACACCTGGGTCGATGACCACCGCCGTACCAGCCCAGCGGCCGGCGGGCACGTCGATGACGTCACCCGGTCGCAGCGCGTGCAGCGAGTCCGTCACCGCGGCGCGGCTGTCCGACTTCCTGCGTCTGGCCTGCCCGGCCTCGATGTCGGAGCACCGACGACGCAGGCGGGCGTACTCCATGAAGTCGTCACGCTCGCACGTCGCTGCCTCGGCGTAGCCGGCCAACGCGTCTGCGGAACGCCGAAGCTCAGCAGCCAGCCCGACGACACCGCGGTCAGCCTGGAACTGTGCGAAGGAGGACTCCAGCAGCCGACGCGAGCGCGCGCGACCATCGGTCCCGACGAGGTTGACGGCCATGTTGTACGACGGGCGGAACGAGCTGCGCAGCGGATAGGTACGGGTGGAGGCCAGACCGGCCACCTGGCGTGGGTCGAGCCCCGGCCGCCACAGCACCACCCCGTGACCCTCGACGTCGATGCCGCGCCGTCCTGCACGCCCCGTCAGCTGGGTGTACTCCCCCGGTGTGATGTCGGCGTGGCTGTCGCCGTTCCACTTGGTCAGCTGCTCGAGCACCACGGAGCGGGCGGGCATGTTGATGCCGAGGGCGAGGGTCTCGGTGGCGAACACGACCTTGACCAGGCCCTGCACGAAGCAGGCTTCGACGGCCTCCTTGAACGGCGGGACCATGCCGGCGTGGTGGGCGGCGATGCCCTCCTCCAACGCAGCGAGCCACCGGTCGTAGCCGAGCACGTTCAGGTCCGCGGCGCTGAGAGCGGCGGTGTGCTCATCAGCGATGGCCCGGATGCGGTCCCGCTCGCCCGGGCCGGTCAGGCGCACGCCGGCGTCA
>JACCXZ010000194.1 GCA_013696745.1 Nocardioidaceae bacterium
CGTGCAGGACTTCACGCTGTGGCCGTCGAGGTGCACAGTGCAGGCACCGCAGTTGGTCGTGTCGCACCCCACGAGGGTGCCGGTCTTGCCGAGCTCTTCGCGCAGGTACTGCACGAGCAGTGTCCGCGGTTCGACCTCGTCGACGTAGCTCACGCCGTCGACGTTCACGGTGATACGGGTCATCCCTGCCAGCCTCCACCGTCGCCGTGGGCGAGTACGCAGGTGGGTGCGCGGCGACGTCGCGACCACCTTGGTCCCACCCAACCCCGACGTGACCTAGTCCACAAGTCGTGCTCCACGAAAGGGACCTGTCCGCCGGGCCAACTGCCCATGGCATCTTGTGACTGCCCATGGGATGCGTCCCATGGGCAGTGCAATTCCCCAGGGGACCCTGGTAAACCGCGGCCGGCTCCCGGCCGGCGCTCACCCCGGGGGGTGGTGGATCCGCCCCTCCATCGAGGCCAGCCGCTCGCCGCCGCCGCCCCACCGCAACGCGATGATCTCGGCTGCGATCGACACCGCCGTCTCCTCCGGCGTACGGGCACCGAGGTCCAGGCCCACCGGGCTGGACAGCCGGGCAAGCTCGTCGGTGGTCATGCCGAGCTGGTGCAGCCGCGCCATCCGGTCGTCGTGCGTGCGCCGCGACCCCATGGCTCCCACGTACGCGACCTCCGGGAGCCGCAGCGCCACCTCGAGCAGCGGCACGTCGAACTTCGGGTCGTGGGTCAGCACGCACACCACCGTGCGGGGGTCGGTCGCCCCGGCCTCGACCTGGTCCTGCAGGTAGCGGTGCGGCCAGTCCACGACCACCTCGTCGGCGTCGGGGAAGCGTGACCGGGTGGCGAACACCGGGCGGGCGTCGCAGACGGTGACCCGGTACCCGAGGAAGGCACCGAGCCGGGCGACCGCCGCCGCGAAGTCGATGGCGCCGAAGACCAGCATCCGCGGCTTTGGCGCGTACGACGCGCAGAACACGCGCATGCCCTCTCCGCGCCGTTGACCATCCGGCCCGTATGTGAGCAACTCGCTGCGGCCGTTGGCGAGCAGACCGCGGACGTCATCGGCGGCCGCCGCGTCGGCGCGGGGCGACCCGAACGTTCCCTGCACCGGTGTCGACGCGTCGTCGGGTCGCACGATCAACCGCCGGCCCCACCAGGTCGGGTCCGGATGCTCCACGACGGTGACGACGGCGACCGGACGCCCTGCCTCGACGTCCTCGGCCACGTCACCGAGCTCGGGGAAGGTCCGCTGCGAGACCGGCTCGACGAAGACGTCCAGGATCCCACCGCAGGTCAGGCCGACGGCGAAGGCGTCGTCGTCGCTCACGCCGTAGCGCTGCAGCACCGGCTCGCCGGACGCGACGACCTCCTGGGTGAGCTCATAGACCGCGCCCTCGACGCAGCCGCCGGACACCGACCCGACTGCGGTCTGGTCCGGGCCGACCAGCATCGACGCACCGGGCGGCCGCGGTGCCGACTGCCAGGTGCCCACGACGGTGCCGACGCCGATCGTCTCCCCTGCCCGCCACCAGGTGACCAGCTCGTCCATGACGTCACGCATCCGAGACCACCTTCAGCAGCTGATCGAAGGCAGCCAGCGAATGACCGGCGACCAGTGCGTCCAGATGAGGCACCGCGACCGCGATCCCGCCCTGCACCGGCTCGTAGCCGGCCTTGCCGCGGTGCGGGTTCATCCACACGACCGCATGCGACAACCGTTGCAGCCGGGCCACCTGCTCACCGAGCATCCTGGGATCCCCGCGCTCCCACCCGTCGGACGCGATGACGACGACGGCACCGCGGGCGGTCCCCCGCTGACCCCAGCGGTCGACAAATGCGCGCAGCACCTCGCCCAGCCGGGTTCCCCCGGACCAGTCCGGCACCGCGGCTCCCGCTGCCAGCAGCGCGGCCTCGACGTCGCGGCTGCGCAGGGCGCTCGTCACCCGGGTCAGCCGGGTGCCCACGGTGAAGACCTCGACGTAGGGCATGCAGCGAGTCATCACGTGACCCAGCCGCAGCACGGCGTCGGCGTACGGCTGCATCGAGCCGGAGACGTCGACGAGCAGGACGACCCGCCGGGCACGCGGCCGGCGGGCGCGGCGGCGCAGCGGAGCCGGTTCCCCCGCACGGCGCAGCTGGTCACGCAGCGTGCGCCGGGAGTCCACCTCCCCTCGGTGGTACGCCCGCCGGCGCATGCTGCGGCGGGTGGGAGCAGTGGGCCGCAGCGCGGCGAACAGCGCAGCAAGATGGCGACGCTCGGCAGCCGACATGCTGGCCACGTCGCGGTGACGCAACACCTCCTCGTCGCTGGACACCGTGCGCAGGAGCTGCTCGTCGCCGCGGTCCTCAGCGCCGTCCAGGGGCTCCAGCGCCGCCTGCTGGATGGTGCGCACCGCAGGTCGGCGCGGGCGTGGGAGCGACTCACGGGCGTCGAACCAGGCGCCGAACAGCGCGTCGTACACCTCGATGTCGTCGGGGCTGGAGCACAGCGTGCCCCGCCCCGACCAGTACACGCTCAGCCGGTCCCCGGCACCGGTGTGCGCCACTGCGCGCAGGAAGCTCTGCGTGCGGTCGCCACTCACCTGGATGCCGGCATGGCGCAGTGCCCGGGCAAAGGCCGCGAACAGCTCGTCCCCCACGACGTCAGCGGACGGCATGAGTGTCATCCCGCGAGCATCCGATCCAGCGAGTCGCGGACACGGTCGGTGTCCTCGCGGTACTTCAGCACCGCCCCGAGGGTGGCTCCGGCAGTCTCGAGGTCGAGCTCCTCGCGACCGAGCGCCTGCAACGCGCGGGCCCAATCGAGCGTCTCGGCGACTCCGGGGGGCTTGAGCATGTCGTCGTTGTGACGGATCCGCTGCACGGTGGCGGTCACCTGCTCGGCGAGCCGAGCAGAGATCTCGGGCAACCGGGTACGCACGATCTGGATCTCGCGGGCCAGCCCAGGGTGGTCGATCCAGTGGTAGAGGCAGCGTCGTTTCAACGCGTCGTGCAGCTCGCGCGTGCGGTTGGACGTCAGCACGACGATCGGCGGGACGGCGGCCTGGACCACGCCGTACTCGGGGATCGTCACCTGGTGGGTGGAGAGGACCTCCAGCAGGAACGCCTCGAACTCGTCGTCAGCACGGTCGATCTCGTCCACCAGCAGCACCGCCGGGCTGGTCCGCAACGCCCGCAGAATGGGCCGGTCGAGCAGGAACCGGTCGGCGTACAGCGACTCCTCGAGCGCGTCCGCGTCGGTGGCACCGCCGACCGCCTCGACGGTCCGCAGGTGCAGGATCTGACCGGTGAAGTCCCAGTCGTACAACGCCTGCGTGGAGTCGATGCCCTCGTAGCACTGCAACCGGATGAGTGGTGCGCCGACAAGATCGGCGAGCGCCTCGGCCAGCGCAGTCTTGCCGGTCCCGGGCTCTCCCTCCAGCAGCAACGGCCGCTGCATCACCACGGCGAGGTACGTGATGGTGGCCAACCCGTCGTCGGCCAGGTAGCCGGTGTCCCGCAACCGGCGCGCGACATCCGCGGCCGACCCGAGTCCTTGCTGCTCGGCCAGGCTCTGCGATGCGGACACAGCGATCCCTTCCCACGGTCGACGGTCCGAGCCTAGTTGCCGTCCGCGGTGCGGGCCGATGGCCGGTCCGGCGCTCAGGTGTCCCCGGTGACTACGTGTCGCTGTCCAGGCCGCCGGCCAGGTCCGAGCAGTCGATCGCCACCACCGGATGCGAATCCAGGTAGCCCCGCGCTCCGCGATCACCGGTCGCCGAGGCCGCCACACCGGCCCAGTGTGTCCGGCCGATCAGGACCGGGTGCCCCGCACCGTCGGCATAGGATGCCCGCGCCAACACACGGTCGGGCTCGACGCCGGTGCGCGCGTGTCCGAGGACCCGGGCCACCACGTCGGCACCCACGTCGGGCAGGTCGACCAGGTGAACCAGTGCGGCATCGGCGGCAGTAGCAACGAGCGCGTCCAGTCCGGCGCCGAGCGAGGCCCCCATGCCCTGTTCCCAGTCGGGTGACTCGACGACCCCGACGCCCTCGTCGGCCAGCAGTGACCGGACCCTGCCGGCTGCTGCGCCGACGACCACGACGACGCTGTCGCACCCGCCGGCGCGCAGGACCCGGGCGGTGCGGACCACCCAGGCGAGCCCGTCGGGGTCCACCCGCAACGCCTTGGGTCCACCGGCTCGACGTCCCCGCCCAGCCGCCAGCAGGAGCCCGGTGATGTGGCCCTGCGCAGAGTCATCGGGCACGGCGTCATCGGGCATGGGGCTGATCCTGGCATTCGCGCGCCACTCGGAGTTGGTGACGGGGTCCCCCGTGCAAATAGGTTCGCCACAGGGGACCCCCTCGCCAACCGCCCCCGTGCTCGCGCGCGCGAGCGTGGACCGTCAGACTCGCCACCATGACCGAGCAGGGCAGCGAATGCACGCAGGCCGAGCGCCGGGTTCTCGACGCGATCGACGAGGACCAGATCGGCGCGGACCTCGTCGCGCTGGTGGGTTTCCCCAGCATCGATGGGACCGCCGCCGAGGCCGAGGTGCAGGCGTGGTGCGCCGAGCGGTTGCGCACGTTGGGCATGGCTGTCGACCACTGGCTCACCGACGTGCGCGACCTGGCCGACGACCCCGCATACCCGGGCATGGAGGTCGAGCGCACCGGGGTCTGGGGATGTGTCGGACGTACCGGGCGGGCCGACCGTGAGGAGGCCCCGGCGCTGGTGCTCAACGGCCATGTCGACGTGGTACCGGCCGGCGACCTGGACCTGTGGCCGGATCGCGCACCGTTCACGGCGCGGCTGGCGGAGGGCTCCTGGTGGGGTCGTGGCACCTGCGACATGAAGGGCGGGGTGGCGGCCATCCTCGGCGCCGTGAATGCCCTGTCGCAGGCCGGGGTCCAGCTGACCAGGCCGCTCGCGGTCCACACGGTGACCGGCGAGGAGGACGGCGGCATCGGCACCTTTGCCACCCTGCGGCGCGGTCACGTTGGTGAGGCATGCGTGATAGCCGAACCGACCGACGGGGCGATCGTGCCGGCCAACGCCGGATCGCTCACCTTCCGCATCACTGTCGCCGGCCTCGCCACCCACGGGTCCACGCGTACCCGTGGTGTCAGCGCCGTGGAGAAGTTCGAGCGGGTGCACGAGGCACTGCGTCGGCTCGAGGCTGAGCGCAACGCCGACCTGCCCGACCTCTTCGCCCACCTGGACGTCGGCTGGCCGCTGTCGGTCGGACAGGTGAACGCCGGTGACTGGGCGAGCACGGTGCCGGACCGGCTGATCGCCCAGGGGCGGTACGGCGTGATGCCGGGCGAGTCGGTGCAGGACGCCAAGGCTGCGCTCGATATCGCGGTCGCGCAGGCTTGCCGGGCAGACCCCTGGCTGCGTACGCACCCGGCCCTGGTCGAGTGGCCCGGCGGCCACTACGCCTCGGGCAGCCTGCCCGAGGGGCACCCGCTGCTCGACGACGTCGCGGCTGCGGTGCGAGCTGTGGGCGGTCCACGGCCGGACGTGCTCGGGGGACCCTACGGCTCAGACTTGCGACAGTACGCAATGGCCGGAGTGCCGACCCTGCAGTACGGCCCCGGCCAGGCAGTCTTCGCGCACGCAGTGGACGAGCACGTCTCCGTCGACGAGGTGGTGCGGTGCGCCCGGGCGTACGCGGTCCTGGCACTGCGGCTGTGCGGAGAGCAGGCGTGAAATGACGGAGGCCCCTCCATGTATGAGATGGAGGGGCCTCGCGTTCGCGGCTGTCCCATCCGAGGCGCCGGCAGAGCCGACGACTCGGATGTTCCGGGGATGACGCCCCGACCATGTCGACCACCCCAGCCACCGAAGTGGCTGCAGTGACCGGTCTGGTCTGCACCGCCCGACCGGAATCTCGCGAACCCGACGCTGCATCATCAGCGTCGCCGTGCGGGTCGCCCCGCTCGGTGTGGCTCGTAGTTCCTCCCAGCCGTCCTTCACCACGTCGAACCGGGTGTCACCGCCAGGTCTCCCCGGCTGCTTCCCGCTCCGTCGTGCTGGAGTGATGGAACTGTAAGCCCGCACGACTGGGACCGGGCAAGGGGTTTCAGACGCCAATTTCGACACGACCGTCGAGGATGGTGGGGACAACGTGTGGACGACGTGTGGACGACGTGTGGACAGTCACGCACAGCGTGTGGACGCTCAGTGAGCACGGCATCACCCACCTGCGCCGACCCGTCACCTGGCTGTGGACAACCAACTTCCCCACAGGCTGTGGACGATCGCCACAATTGGGTATCTGTGCGTCTCATCATTTGAGACGAACGCCGGGGCGTGGCCGCCCTGGTCGGCACACAACCGACCCAGCACCGGCGGCGCCGTCAGGAGCGTTTGCGCCGCTGGAGAGCCCGGCGGGTGCGAGCCTCGGACTGGCCCAGCACCTTCGCCAGCAGGGTGACGCGAAAGACGTACGCGACCGCGACCAGCGCGATGATCAGCAGGATCCACTTCATGCCTCCACGGTACGGGACTCGGCACGGCTGGCCGTACGGCGCGCGTAGGGGCGGCCCCGGCTGTCCGGGACCGCCCCTCGCGAGCAGACGCTCTGCCTACCTCATGGAGCTCTGAACGGACTTGTTCAGAAGTCCATGCCACCCATGTCAGGCGCCCCGCCACCGGCGGGAGCAGCCTTCTCGGGCTTGTCGGCGATGACTGCCTCGGTGGTGAGGAACAGCGCGGCGATCGACGCAGCGTTCTGCAGGGCCGAACGGGTTACCTTGGCCGGGTCGATGATGCCCACGGCGATCAGGTCGACGTACTCACCGGACTCGGCGTTGAGACCGTGACCGGTGTCCAGGCCCTTGATCCGCTCCGCGACGACGCCACCCTCGAGGCCGGCGTTGATCGCGATCTGCTTGAGCGGAGCCTCGGTGGCGACGCGCACGATGTTGGCACCCGTGGCCTCGTCACCCTCGAGGTCGAGCTTCTCGAACGCCAGCTTGGCGGCCTGCACGAGTGCCACGCCACCCCCAGCGACGATACCCTCCTCGACGGCTGCCTTGGCGTTGCGCACCGCGTCCTCGATGCGGTGCTTGCGCTCCTTGAGCTCGACCTCGGTGGCCGCGCCGACCTTGATGACCGCAACACCGCCGGCCAGCTTGGCGAGACGCTCCTGCAGCTTCTCCCGGTCGTAGTCGGAGTCGCTCTTGTCGATCTCGGCGCGCAGCTGGTTGACCCGCCCGCCGATCTGGTCGGTGTCACCGGCACCGTCCACGATCGTCGTCTCGTCCTTGGTGACGACGACCTTGCGGGCCTGGCCGAGCAGGTCGAGTCCGGCGTTCTCGAGCTTCAGACCGACGGTCTCGCTGATGACCTGGCCACCGGTGAGGATGGCGATGTCGGCGAGCTGGGCCTTGCGGCGGTCACCGAAGCCCGGAGCCTTCACGGCCACGGACTTAAAGGTGCCGCGCACCTTGTTGACGACCAGGGTGGCCAGCGCCTCGCCCTCGACGTCCTCGGAGATGATTGCGAGCGGCTTGCCGGACTGCATGACCTTCTCCAGCAGTGGCAGCAGGTCCTTGACGTTGCTGATCTTGCCCTCGACGAGCAGGACGTACGCGTCCTCGAGGACGGCCTCCATGCGCTCGGGGTCGGTCCAGAAGTAGGGCGAGATGTAGCCCTTGTCGAAGCGCATGCCCTCGGTGAGCTCGAGATCGAGGCCGAAGGTGTTGGACTCCTCGACCGTGATCACGCCTTCCTTGCCGACCTTGTCCATGGCCTCGGCGATGATCTCGCCGACCTGGGAGTCAGCGGCCGAGATCGAGGCGGTGGAGGCGATCTGTTCCTTGGTCTCGACGTCCTTGGCGAGGCTCAGCAACTGCTCGCTGACGGCCTCGACAGCCTTCTCGATGCCGCGCTTCAGGGACATCGGGTTGGCGCCTGCCGCGACGTTGCGCAGTCCTTCACGGACCAGCGCCTGCGCCAGCACGGTCGCCGTGGTGGTTCCGTCGCCAGCCACGTCGTCGGTCTTCTTGGCGACCTCCTTGACGAGCTCCGCGCCGATCCTCTCGTACGGGTCCTCGAGCTCGATCTCCTTGGCGATGGACACACCGTCGTTGGTGATCGTGGGGGCTCCCCACTTCTTCTCGAGCACGACATTGCGGCCCTTGGGGCCGAGAGTCACCTTGACGGCGTCGGCGAGGGTGTTCATACCCCGCTCGAGGCCGCGACGGGCTTCCTCGTTGAATGCAATCAGTTTCGCCATAACTCCCGCGGTTCCTCACGCGTCGAAGTGATTGGCCCGGCGATGCCCGCGACGGACGACCCCCGCCGCGACAGACCCTTCCCGCCACGGCCGCAAGGCCTCATCGGCCCGGTCCACTTGGTTGGCACTCTCATGGGCAGAGTGCCAACTCAATGTCTAGCACTCTGTCCGGGTGAGTGCAAACGATGACCTCCGGTTCAGCTCAGATCGGCTGCGAGGAAGGCGGCGTAGTCGGGTTCGATCGTGGCACCGGGGCCGACCCGGCCGGCCACCGCGTCGAGGGTCTTGAGCCCGTCACCAGTGTTGAAGACCACGGTCTCCGCCTCGGGGTCGAGCTGCCCGGCGTCCACCAGCTTCTTCAGCGTCGCGACCGTCACCCCGCCTGCCGTCTCGGCGAAGATTCCCTCGGTGCGAGCGAGCAGGGCGATGCCCGCCCGTACCTCCTCGTCGGTGACGTCCTCGAGCGCCCCGTCCGTACGGCGAACGGTGTCCAGCACGTACGGCCCGTCGGCGGGATTGCCGATGGCCAGAGACTTGGCGATCGTGGCCGGCTTCACCGGTCGCACCACGTCGTGGCCCTGCTTGAAGGCAGTCGACACGGGCGAGCACCCCTGCGCCTGGGCGCCAAAAATCCGGTACGGGCTGTCCTCGACGAGGCCGAGTGACACCAGCTCGCCGAAGCCCTTGTCCACCTTGGTGAGCTGAGACCCGGACGCGACGGGGATGACCACCTGGTCCGGCAGTCGCCAGCCCAGCTGTTCGGCCACTTCGTAACCCAGGGTCTTGGAGCCCTCCGCGTAGTATGGGCGGACGTTGACGTTCACGAACGCCCAGTCCTCCTGCTCGCTGGCGATCTCCTGGGCGAGCTTGTTGACGTCGTCGTAGCTCCCACGGACCGCGACGAGTGTGCCGCCGTAGACGGCCGTCGTGACGACCTTCGGGCGCTCGAGGTCCTCGGGGATGAGCACCACGCTCCTGATTCCGGCCCGCGCGGCCGCCGCGGCCACGGCGTTGGCGAGGTTGCCGGTCGAGGGACAGGCGAGGACCTTCATGCCCAGCTCCCGGGCAGCGCTCAGGGCCACTGCGACGACCCGGTCCTTGAAGGAGTGGGTCGGGTTGCCCGAGTCGTCCTTGACCCACAGCTTCGCGAGACCGAGCTCGCGAGCGAGATTGTCGGCGCGCACGAGCCGGGTGCCGCCGGGGTCCATGGTGCGAAAGCTGCCTACGTCGGCGGGTACCGGCAGCAGCGGCTGGTAGCGCCAGATGCTGCGGGGGCCGGCCTCGATCTGCTCCCGGGTGACAGACGGGAACGCGTACCCGACCTCGAGCGGACCGAAGCACTCCAGACAGGCGTAGTGCGGTCCGAGCTCGGCGCTGGCGCCGCAGGCGCGACATCGCAGGTGGGTTGCGTTGCCGAAAGCGCCCGCACGCACACTCCCGGCGGTACGGTGCGTCGCAGTGTCGATGCTCACGAGGCCTCCTGGTCATCTTCCCCGCGGGCGGATCTCGCCGCGGGACGGACGTGGCACCGTGACCGCCGATGGCCTCGTCCCCAAAAGGACATTGCTGGTCAAGATCGGTGGCGGGTTGCCGGGGCTTCAGCGGGCCGTGTCCCTCTGCCCCTCGTGATGAACGCCATCATCGTAGGGAGACGGCACCTGCCGTCACGAACCTGGTGTCCAACAAGTAAGACGATAGTCCGCAATATGGATGGTCTGCCAGGGCGGCTGACCGGAGACCGCGTGGAGCTGGCCGTCTACCCCGAGCCGGCAGCCGTCGTGCTGACCGTGCGCTCGGCCGGCACGGAGGGGCGGGCTCGGCCCCCGGCTGTTGCGGCATCGCACCAACGCGCCCTGCCAGGACGGCGGCACGACGGGCCGGGTGTGACCGGGCCTAGGCCGACGACATCATCCTGATCGGCAGCCCCACCGCCGGCGACGCCGACCATGCCGAGGACCACGTGTGGGTCGGCTCGGCCGCCGCGACCCGATCACTTTCCTGGGAGGCCAGGGCTGGGTCGACCTCAGCGATGTGAGCCTGGGCAACGACCCGGCCGAGGACGACTTCGGAGCCGGTGCACGACCTGCACCGACGACGGCAGCGCCTGGTCCTATGACGGCAACGGGCGGGCCGAGGTGGCACCCGGACGCCCGACGGACGCAGCCGAGGTCCTCGAGACAGCGCTCATCGGGACGGACTGGGCCATCACGGGCTCCGACCGGCGGCCGAGCGGTCGCCTCACCGTCCGGGCGGAGCAGGCGGGTACGCGCTCAAGGTCGACGCCTAGCCGTCCGTTCGTGCTCATGCAGGTGTTCGGTCCGTGCATGGACGCCAGTGAGGAGCAGCGCGCCCGTACGACAGCACGGCGCCGGAGGACATCAGGCTCGCCTGAGTGGCGGAGCTCCCATACTGGGCGGGTGCACCGTGTCAGCCGCGCCGCCCTGCGGGCCGGCGTCAACTGGGTCAACGGCTCGACCCTCCTGGGCCTGGGCATCGCCCGCGTCGGACGCGCTGACCTGCACCGCGACGGCCAGCGCCGGTGGCACGCGGCCGGCTACCGCGGTCCCAACTCCTCGCGGGTCTTCACCGTCGGCAACGTGATCCTGCACAAGCACGATCCTGACTACCTCGACTGCCGGCCCGAGCTGCTGCGCCACGAGACTGCTCATTGCACCCAGTGGGCCGGCTTCGGACCGGTGTTCGTCCCGGTCTACTACCTCGAGTGCGCGATCAGCTGGCTGCTGACCGGCGATGCAGCGAACGGCAACGCCTTCGAGGTGGGCGCCGGGCTGCGTCGGGGTGGCTACCGGTCCCCGGCCCTGCAGCGACGCCGCCCGCGCGGTTTCCCAGGGTCCCCTGGTAAACCGCACTGCCCATGGGATGCAACCCATGGGCAGTGACGACGTGCCATGGGGAGTGCGAAATGTCGGCTGCACCGAGCGTCAGACACCGAGCCGTGACGCCAGATCATCGAGGAACGCCACCAGCCCGTCCGGCCCGTCAACCACGAGGTCGGCGTGCCCGGCCATCTGTCCCTGCTCGCCTGACACCGAGCAGATCCGCAGGCCGGTCGTACCGGTGCCGTCGTCACGCAGCTCCGCGACGACGTCGAAGGCCGGGATGTCGCCTAGGTCGTCGCCCCCGAAGACCACGCACCGTGCCCCGACCTCGTCGACGAGGCTGCGTAGCGCGGCACCCTTGTCCATGCCCTGCGCCCGAATCTCGATGATCTGCCGGCCGGGCTCCACGACCAGCTGGTGCCGCTCGGCCAGGTGCTTCAACGGACCCACGAGTCGGTCGTACGCTCCCTGCGGATCCGGCAGCCGGCGCACATGGACGCCGAGTGCGCGACCCTTCTCCTCGATGTGAGCACCCGCCAGTTCGAGCCCGGCGAGCAGCACGGGCAGTTCCTCGCGGACCGCTGCGATGCCGTCAGGTGGAGGCGGCTCCACGTGCTGGCCGGTGGTGGCATCCCACCGCTCGACGCCGTACTGTCCCAGCACCACGAGGTTGTCCAGTCCGGCTGTTCCCTCGAAGCCGCCGAGCTCGACCACCGTGCGCACCGGGCGTCCGGTCACGACCGCCACCTGTGCGACCCGATGACCGACACGACCCAGTACAGCCCCCACCTCGGGGTGGGCGTACGCCGATTCCGGATCATCGGTGATCGGCGACAGCGTCCCGTCGAAGTCGAAGGCGAGCAGGGCGGTCTCGGGGTACGTGAGCAGCTGATCCCAGGCGAGCAGGGCCTGCCCCTGCAAGTCGTACGTCACATCACCAGTGTCACAGGTCGCCGGTGAGTATGACTGTCAGACGGTCCAGGCGCATCGGGTCGACGGCCGGCATGACCCGCTGGGTGCCGAGGTCACCGGCGAGGAGCTCGGCCTGGCCCAGTAGCCGCTGCGGGTAGTAGACGGTGCTCTGCGGGATGTCGCCGTACCAGTCGTCGGTGCCGACGACGTCCCACCCCGATCCGCCGAGCTTGTCGGCTGCTTCGGCCGCTAGACCGGTGATGGTGGAGTTGTTGAAGACCTCGACGTAGGCGCGCGGCTTGGCGGCCCGGTACTCGGCCTTTTCGGCCGGCTTTTCGGCCAGCTTCTCGGCCAGCTTCTCGACCGGCTCTTGCGCCGGCTTCTCGGCCGGCTTGGTGGTGGGCCGCTCGTCTGGCGGTGACTTCAGCGGTGTCTCCGACTGCTGCGGGGTCTGGGGCGTCGACGTGGGAAACGAACCGCCGGCCGCCTGCTTGGTGCGGTCCGGGCTGGCGGTGATGAGGAACCCCAGCACGGCAATGGCGACCACCAGCACGCTGCCCAACAGCGTCCAGGACGGTGTCGCACGTCCGCGGCGCCGCACCTGTTCGCTCATCAGAGCTCGATGCCCAACCGACGCGCCGAGCGGGCCTTCTGCCGCGCCATCCGCAAGCGTCGCAGCCGCTTCACCAGCAACGGGTCGTACGCCAAGGCCGCCTCGCGGTCGATGAGCACGTTGAGCACCTGGTAGTAACGGGTGGCGGACATGTCGAACTTCTCGCGGATCGCCTGCTCCTTGGCGCCGGCGAACTCCCACCAGCTGCGCTCAAAGCTCAAGATGTCCTGGTCCCTGCTCGACAACGTCTCAGCCGCCCGGGCAGCCGAACCGGAGGTGATGACCGTGCCGGCGACATCCTGTTGGCTCACAGCGTTGCTCCTGCTCTCCTACCACGGGTACGTCGACCTCGCGTGACCGACCGGCCTTCATGCTAGGCCAGAACCACAACGATGTCATTCACCCTCTGGGCGGTTTCCGCAGAGCGATCCGGTGCTCCGGCGGCGCTGCACGTCGGTCCGTGACACTGTGGCGAGGACCGTCACGCGGTCGGACTGGAGGAGTCGGTGAGTGGGTCAACGAGTAGGCAATCGACGACGCAACGACCGGACGTCGAACCGTCCGGGCCGCAGGGGTCCCCCGACAGCGTGACGATCATGGAGCTGCTCGAGCGATTCAACGTGCAGGCGGACCATTTCGTGGCCGCGGCCGGCGAAGCGCGCGACCTGAACCGCAGCGACCTCCGGGCGCTGTCCGCGATGCGGGCCGCGCGCACCGAGGGAGCCACCGCCAGCCCCGGCGTCCTGGCCGCCGCCCTGGACCTGAGCACGCCGGCAACCTCGGCCCTGCTCGACCGGCTTAGCCGCTCGGGGCACGTGGTCCGGAAGCGGGCTGCAACCGACGGCCGCAGGGTCGAGCTGGAGATCACAGAATCGGCGGTCGACCTGGCCATCGAAGTCTTCGCGCCCTTGCGTAACCGTCTGATGGGGCAGATCGAGTCCTTCACAGAGCCGGAGCGAGCCGTCATTGCCCGCTTCCTCCACGTGGTCACCGAGGCGACCGCGCAGGCACGCCAGGAGCAGAAGCGCTCCTGATCCTCCTGGGGTCGCGCCCGTACGCCCCTGGCTGCAAGGATCGCTGCCATGTCAGAGGACCGTACGCTCGAGGAGCCCGAGCAGCGCCCGATTCGCTGGGGGATCCTGGCGACCGGCCAGATCGCTCGCAACTTCGCCGATGACCTGTCGCTGCTGCCGGACGCCGAGCTGAGCGCGGTGGGGTCCCGGTCACACCAGGGGGCTGAGACGTTCGCCCACCAGCACGGTGTACGCCGGGCCTACGGGTCGTACGAGCAGCTGGCTGCGGACGCCGAGCTGGACGTGGTGTACGTGGCGACCCCACACTCGCGGCACGCCGAGGACGTCATGACGTGTTTCGAGGCGGGCAAGTCGGTGCTGTGCGAGAAGGCGCTGACCCTGGACGCCGACACCAGCGCCGAGCTGGTGGGCGAGGCCCGGGCTCGCGGTCTGTTCTTCGCCGAGGCGATGTGGATGCGCACCATCCCGGCCATTCGCAAGGCCGTCACCATGGCGCAGGAGGGCCACTGCGGACACCTCCGCCAGGTCCGGGCAGACCTCGGTTTCATGGCACCGTACGACCCCACCAGCCGGCTCTGGGATCCCGCGCTCGGTGCGTCGGCCCTGCTCGACGTCGGCATCTACCCGTTGACGTTGGCGCACCTCGTGCTGGGTCCGCCGCTCGACGTGTCCGCCGCTGCCGTCGTGTCGCAGGCAGGGGCCGACATCAACGGTGGGGCCACGCTGACCTACGCCTCGGGTGCGGTCGCCTCGCTGTCATGGACGCAAACCGCGTGCTCCCCGGCGGGTGCCTCCATCGCCGGCGACACCGGTCGAATCGAGCTCCCGACGCGCTTTCACCACTGCGAGTCGTTCAGTTACGTGGACGCCGATCAGGTGCGCACCTTCTCCGAGCCGATCAGCGGTCGCGGCTACGTGCACGAGGCCCAGGAGGTCCACCGGTGCCTGCGCGAAGGGTTGACCGAATCTGGCTTGCTGCCGTTGGACGAGACGGTCGACATCATGCGGGTGATGGATCGCATCCGCGCCTGCTTCTGACCCGCCCGACCCCGGCGCGACGCTGCGATCACGGTTAGGGTCACAGGGCACAGCGCCCCGGGACCGTCGTTCCGGGGCATCGGGGTCTCGGGTGGCGCGAAGGAGCATCGACCGACGATGGCGGAGTCCGACCGACCATGAGCACCTCCGACACCAAGGCCGACCTGGTCGTGGTCGCCAACCGGCTGGCGGTCGACCGGGTGGTCGCTGCCGATGGCAGCATCTCCTGGCGCTCGTCCCCCGGGGGACTGGTGACCGCGCTGGAGCCGGTGATGCGTGCCAACGAGGGGGCCTGGATCGGCTGGCACGGCGCTCCGGACGAGGACCTCGAGCCGTTCGTCGAGAACGGACTCACGCTCGTCCCCGTCCCGTTGCAGGCCGAGGAGGTCGAGGACTACTACGAGGGCTTCTCCAACAGCACGCTGTGGCCGCTCTATCACGACGTGGTCGCGCCGCCGTCGTACCACCGTCGATGGTGGGACGCCTACGTCCGGGTGAACCAGCGGTTCGCCGACCGGGCTGCCGAGGTGGCTGAGGACGGCGCCGTCGTGTGGGTCCAGGACTATCAACTGCAGCTCGTGCCGAAGATGCTGCGAGCGATGCGGCCGGACCTCCGGATCGGCTTCTTTCTGCACATCCCGTTCCCCCCGACCGAACTGTTCCAGCAGCTGCCCTGGCGTCGACAAATCCTGGAAGGACTGTTGGGGGCCGACCTGATCGGTTTCCAGGCCCGCGGAGGAGCACAGAACTTCGTCCGGCTGGTCCGCCAGCACGTCGGCGACAAGACGCACCGCGAGACCGTGTACCTGCCTGACGGGCGGGTGGTCACCGCGGGAACCTTCCCGATCTCGATCGACGCCGCGGAGCTCGAGGAGCTGGCCAAGCTGCCCGAGACCATCGAGCGCGCACAGCAGATCCGTGCCGATCTCGGCGACCCTGAGCACTTGTTGCTGGGCGTCGACCGGCTCGACTACACCAAGGGCCTGCGTCAGCGGCTGCGTGCGATCGGGGAGCTGTTCCGCGAGGGGACGCTGACCCTGGCCGACACCGCGTTCATCCAGGTGGCGACACCCTCGCGCGAACGCGTCCGGGAGTACAAGGTGCTGCGTGACGACATCGACATGCTGGTCGGACGGCTCAACGGTGACCTCGGCGCGATCGGTCGTCCCCCCATCACGTACCTGCACTCGTCGTTTCCCAAGTCGGAGATGGCGGCCCTCTACAGCGCCGCTGACGTCATGCTGGTGACCCCGCTGCGCGATGGCATGAACCTGGTGGCCAAGGAGTACGTTGCCTGCCGCACCCACGACACCGGCGCCCTCGTGCTGAGCGAGTTCGCCGGTGCCGCCAAGGAGCTGACCCAGGCCCACCTCGTCAACCCGTACGACATCAACGGTCTGAAGTCCGCGATCACGTCCGCGCTGGACACCGACCTCAGAGAGCATCGCCGCCGGATGAGAGCCATGCGCAAGCAGGTCTTCGAGCACGACATCGCCTCGTGGGCGGGTCGGTTCCTGGACGAGCTGCGCCAGGTGAAGCCGGCCCACTCCACGCACCCACACCCGGCTTCGTCGCCTTGACCGGGCGGGCGTGGCCTGCGACGGGTCAGGAACGTCCACCCGAGGTGCGGCGCCCGGACCGGCGGAAGAACACTGCGGATTCCCAGCGATAGAGCAACGTGAGAACGACGATCGACGGCACGGAGTTGGCCACCGCGAGGTACTGGTACCACCACGGTCCCGGGAACAACAGCGCCAGCGGCAGGCCCAGCGCCGCGATGCCGCACGGAATCGTCGTGACCGCGCGCACCCAGGCGGCCCCGCGCGTCAGCACAGTCGCGCCGGGCAGCAGCAACAGGCCGCTGCTCACCAGGACGATCAGGGTCAACGACGTCGATCCGCGCCGGCTGTCCTCCAGCAGGGCCTGACCCTCGGAGCTATCCGGGTCGATGCCCATCGGCTGCAGGTGGTACCCCAGCAGCAGATCCTGCTCGGCCAGGCTGATGCCGGCACGGACCAGCAGCAGGACAAGCAACAAGCGCACCAGGCGGGAGGCCCGCAGCACAGGTCGGGGTGCGGCTGCGGCGTCTGGACCGCCGGTCGGGCACATCATGGCAGCAGGATGCCACCGGCTGTCTGCGTGCGGTGACACAGTGGGCCGAGACGACGACCGAAGGAGACCCGATGCCTCATGGTGCTCACACGAGGGCACTGCACCTCGACAGGCGTCGCCGCGGTCCTGGTCGGGCTGCTCGCGATCGCAACCCTGCTGGCGGCGCCCTCCCCGTCTCGGGCGTCGGCCGCGCCCGAGCAGTTCAGGACGAGCGTCCTGGAAACCCACCCGCACGGGCGGACCTTCTGGGTCAAGGACAAGCACTTCTACCGCTCGCCGTGGTACGCCGGACGACACCGCAAGATGATCAACTTCGGTTGCACCCGGGCGCCCTACTACCCGCCCAGCGACCGGTGTCGTGACGACCGGGGGTTCCATCACGGGCTCGACATCCACATGGGGTGCGGCGTGCGCCTGTTCGCCGGCTTCACCGGTGTCGTCGTCCGCCCGTCCTCGGCCGGTGCACTCGGGCCGGCGTACGGAAGCAAGGCGTTCAGGATCCGCAACCACCGCAAGGGGATCGACGTGGTGATCGGGCATCCCGGGCGGGTGTACGTGCGACCCGGTGAGCGGGTCCACCGCGGCGACCTGATCACCCGCGCGTCCGACGACGGCGCTCCCGACGGCTGCCACCTGCACTTCGAGACCCGGCCGGTCGCCGCGTCCTACACGAGCGCCGTGCGGCCACATCGGTACCTTGACCTCCGACGGGCCCGGAAGCCCCGCGGCTGAGCTGCGCTTGCGTCGGCGGAGCGAGCAGGTGAGGCTGGGCACGGTCCGGACTGGAGGGGGCGAACATGGCCGCACCGAGCGTGGCGAGCACCTCCTCGAACGCGGGTCCGCGCACCGATCCGGACCGGCCACTGGACGTGCAGCGAGCTCTCGAGCACGTCGCGGCCGGCGCGCTGCGAGCGGCGTCCCCTGGCGTCGTCGGGCTCGAGCTGGAGTCTCAGCTCGTCGACCTGACTCGCCCCGCAGCCCGGGTCGGCTGGACCCGCACCTGTGACGTCCTTCGCGCCCTGCCAGCACTGCCGGGTGGTAGCGCTGTCACACTCGAGCCCGGTGGACAGGTCGAGCTGTCCACGCCGCCCGCCGAGGACGTCGCGGGCGCCGTGCGGGCCCTGCGCGGTGACGCCACTGCCGTACGAGGGGCCTTGCGGAGCGAGGGACTCGGTCTGGCGTGGCTGGGGTTGGACCCGGTGCGCCCACCGCAGCGGGTCAACCCGAGCACGCGGTACGCCGCGATGGAGCGGCACTACCGCGCGACCGGCCAGGAGGCTGCAGGTCTGGCGATGATGAGTTCGAGCGCGTCGCTGCAGGTCAACCTCGAAGCCGGCACCCCGGCACAGTGGAGCGAGCGGGTCACCCAGGCGCACCGGCTGGGACCGGTGCTGGTCGCGATCTCGGGCTGCTCCCCCCTGCGGGCGGGTCGGCCCACCGGCTGCTCGTCCACCCGCCACCGGCTGTGGAGTGAGATGGACCAGGCGCGCTGCGGACCGCTGACGGGCACCAGCGACCCGACCCATGCGTGGGCGCAGTACGCGCTGCGAGCACCGGTCATGTTCGTGCGAGCCGGAACCGGGCCGTTCGAACCCGACCTGGAACCCATGCTGGTGCGGGTGCCGTTCGGTGACTGGGCCTCCGGTCAGGTCCGCCTCGGTGGGCGACTCCCGGTGCTCGATGACCTCGACCTCCACCTCAGCACGCTGCTGCCACCGACCCGGCTGCGCGGATTCCTCGAGCTGCGCTACCTCGACGCGGTGCCTGCGCGTTGGTGGCCGGGGCTGGCGACAACGGTGGCGCTGCTCATGGACGACTCCCGGGCGGCGCAGGTCGCGGCGCAGGCCTGTGCACCGGTGGCGGTGTGCTGGGACGACGCTGCGCGCGAGGGGCTTGCCCGTCCCGCCCTGGCTCGCGCTGCCGGAGCATGCATGCGGGCAGCCGTGGCGGCGTCCCCGGCCTCCCTGCGCCCGGACGTCGAGGCACTGGCCGACCTGGTCCTGTCCGGCCGCTCCCCCGGCGACCTGGTGGCCGCTCGGGCACGGCAGATCGGTCCGGTGGCGCTGCTGGCGGAATCCGCCCGCGCCGAGCACGACGTCTGGACCCAAGAAGAGGCCTAGCGCGAAGACATCCGGTGCTCAGTACGTGCCGAACGTTGTCAGCGAGGAGCCATCCGCAGCGCACCGTCCATCCGGATGGTCTCGCCGTTGAGGTAGTCGTGCTCCACGATCATCGTGACCAGGCGGGCGTACTCTTCGGGTCGTGCCAGTCGTTGCGGGAACGGCACCCCGGCCGCGAGCCCGGCGCGGAAGTCCTCGCTCACCGTCGAGAGCATCGGGGTGTCGACGATGCCGGGCGCGATCGTGCACACCCGGATGCCCTGTGAGGCCAGGTCGCGAGCCGCGGGCAGTGTGAGGCCGACGACTCCTGCCTTCGATGCGGCGTAGGCAGCCTGTCCGACCTGGCCGTCGAATGCGGCGATGGAGGCTGTGTTGATGACGACACCGCGCTGGCCGTGCTCATCGGCCTCGGTGTCGGCGACCGCTGCCGCCGCGAGTGTCATGACCTGGAACGTGCCCACCAGGTTGACCGCGACGACCCGGGCGAACAGGTCGACGTCGTGCGGACCCCTGCGCCCGACGATGCGCATGGACGGGCCGATCCCGGCGCAGTTGACGACCGTGCGCAACGGGAGACCCGATGCGACGACGGCGTCGACCGCGGCCTGCACCTGCCTCACGTCCGTCACGTCGGCAGGAACACAGCTCACGCGGTCCATCGGCGTCGCCTGCTCGCACGCGCCAGGAAGGTCGAGCGCGAACACCTTCGCGCCTCCCGCCGCCAACGAGGCCGCGGTGGCGGCACCCAGCCCGGAGGCGCCACCGGTGACGAGCGCGGCGGTGTCGGTCAGCTGCATCAGCGGATCTCCCTCACCACGTCCGTCGTGGCCTTGTCGGCTCGGGCCAGTGCCCGGCTGATGACCACGCGCTGGATCTGGTTGGTGCCCTCGAAGATCTGCATGACCTTCGCCTCACGCATGTAGCGCTCGACCGGGAAGTCCCGGGTGTAGCCGTAGCCACCCAGAACCTGCACAGCCTGGGTGGTGACATCCATGGCGTTGTCGGTCGCCACCAGCTTGGCGATGCTGGCCTGGGGACCGTACGGCAATCCAGCGTCCTTGCGCCGCGCGGCAGCGAGGTACGTCGCGCGTGCGGAGTCGACTGCGGCGGCCATGTCGGCCAGCAGGAAGCCGAGGCCCTGGTGGTCGATGATGCAGCTGCCGAAGGTCTCACGCTCGCGGGCGTAGGCCACGGCGTCGTCGAGCGCAGCCTGGGCCAGGCCGGTCGCAACTGCGGCGATCCCGAGCCGTCCGGCGTCGAGGCCGGCCAATGCGATCGACAGGCCCTGGCCCTCCGTGCCGAGCCGTCGTGCGGTCGGGATCCGGACGTCCTCGAAGCGCATGGTGGCGGTGACCGACCCGGTGAGGCCCATCTTGCGCTCGGGTGGATCGGCCACCAGTCCGTCGGCGTCAGCGGGCACCAGAAAGCACGAGATGCCGCGGCTGCGGTGCTCGGACGTGCGCGCCAACACCTTGTAGAAATCCGCGCAACCTCCATGCGTGGTCCATGCCTTGGTGCCCCGCAACACGTAGTGGTCCCCGTCCCGGGTGGCCTGCGTGGTCATCGCCGCCGGGTCCGACCCAGCATGCGGCTCGGACAGGCAGTACGCCCCGAGCAGGCCACCGCCGAGCATCTCCGGCAACCAGGCGGATCGTTGCTCCTCGGTGCCGAACTCCGCGAGTCCGAAGCAGGACAATCCGTGCACGCTGACACCGACGGCGACGCTGGCCCAGCGGGCGGCGAGCTCCTCGAGCACCTGCAGGTACACCTCGTACGGCTGGCCGCCGCCGCCGTGCTCCTCGGGGTACGGGAGCCCGAGCAGCCCGGACTTCCCGAGAGTCGTGAACACGTCGCGAGGGAACCGCCCGTCGGCCTCGTCCGCAGCGGCGCGGGGCGCCAGCTCCGCGTCGCCGATCTGCCGTGTCAGCGCGATCAGGTCGACCGCGTCCTGGGTGGGCAACAGGCGGTCAGCCGGCATGGTCGCTCCTCGAGACGGATTCCGGGTGTGTACGAAACACTGTACTGGAGGACGCTTGGCCGTACAGTCGGGCCCATGACGCAGATCTCGACGTCGATCCGGAAGGAGCACCTGCTCGACGAGCTGGTGGCGTTGTTCCTGGCCGAGGGTTTCCGCTCGTTCACCCTCGACGACCTCGCGCACCGGCTGCACTGCTCGAAGTCCACGCTGTACGCACTCGCAGGCAGCAAGGAACAGCTCGTGGTCCGCGTGGTGCGCCAGTTCTTCGCGTCCGCCACCCAGCGGGTCGAAGCAGAGGTGGCGGCGAGCGAACGGGGTCCCCGGGCGATCGCGGCCTACCTGCGTGCAGTGTCAGCAGCTCTCGCACCGGCCTCGGCGCAGTTCTTCCTCGACCTGTCGACGTTCGCCCCGACTGACGAGATCTACGCGCACAACACGTCTGTGGCGGCACGACGCGTGCAACAGCTGATCGACGAAGGTGTCGCCGCGGGCGCCGTCCGCCCGGTGCATGCCGGCTTCGTCGGCGCCGCAGTCTCAGCGGTGATGACCGCCATTCACGCCGGTGACATCGCGCGCGCGTCCGGCCTGGACGCCGCCGCTGCGTACGACCAGCTCGCCGAGCTGGTCGTGTCCGCCCTGCAGCCGCCGGCCTGAGGCGGGTCCCTCGAGCCCGACGAACGCGGACTCGACCGGCTCGCGATATCCCAGCCCCAGACTGGGCAGGTAGTACCTGCTCTCGGTGTCTGGATCCTGTCCAGGATCTCCAGAGTCACTGCCCGCTCGTGAGACGTGCAGGGCACGCGGTCTCGAGCGAATGCCTGCTCATCGCCTTCCACCCGCTCAGCGACGACCAGGTCGACATCCCCACCAAGGAGCTGGCGCAGCTCCAGCAGTGCCGACGCTTCATCGGTTCCCTGGCCGCACCGCCCGGTATCCCTTCTCGCAGGCTGAGCCCAGAGTTCAGCCGCGGTCGATCGTCCCGTCCTGGATCGCCTCGGCGTACACGCGCAGGTCCGGGCCCGGCGAGAAGTCGATGAACTTGGGTTGCAGCCGCGCGAACAGCTGCTCGTACACGTCGGACCACGGCTGACCAGACATCTCGGCATCCAGCTCGAGCACCACCTCCTGCAGCACCCGGTCCGCGTCTCGCAGGAGCTTCTCCCTCGTCTGCTCGTTCCAACTGATCTCTGAAGCCTTCATGGCTTCACGGTGCTACACATCGGCCGCGGCCGCAGGACGCGTGCTGCCGTGCGGGGTGATCGCGTCAGCAGGCGCCGTCGGTCGGACGTGGACGGCTCAGCCCGAACCAGGGCCGCGCCCGTAGTCCGAACCACGTGCCCACCAGTGCCATCAGACCCCAGACCCACCCGTGCAGGCTCTGCGAGGCGATGCCTCCGAGATAGGCGCCGATGTTGCACCCGTACGCCAACCGCGCGCCGTACCCCATCAAGAGTCCGCCGACCACGGCCCCCAGCGCCAGCCGTACCGGGACGCGTCGGTGCAGTCGGAACGCGCCGGCGAGGGCCGAGGCGATCATCGCGCCGATCATGATCCCGAGGTTCGTCAGGCCGGTCGCTTCGGCCAGCACCGATCCACTGAGCATCTCCGCCCGCGATCCGGACCAGAAGTCCCAGGTCGCGGGTTCGGCGATCCCGAGGGCTCCTGCCGCCTTGGAGCCCCACAACGAGAAGGCGGTGGTGACACCCCACGGAGATCCGGAGACCAGCAGGACCCCGAGGTTGAGCACTGCCAGGGCGAGGGCACCCACCCACAGTGGCCAGGCACCTCGTACGACCCGCCAGGCCCCTGAGGCGGTGGCGACCGGCTCGACCGGCGGTGGGTTGCGGCGGCGCGCGATCACGACGGTCAGCGCGGCGATCAGGCTGAGCAGCAGCAGCGTGACGGCTACTGCGCCGAGGACGCCGCCGAAGACCTCGGCCAGGTTCACTGCGCCGGCGGACGGCGTCGTGTCCCACCAGCCGAGATGGGCCGCACCCAGTGTCGCGCCACCGACGAAGCCGGCGAGCGCGAGCAGGATGGACGTCTGGCCGCTGCCGACGGCGTAGAGCGTGCCGGACGCGCAGGAGCCGGCGATCTGCATCCCGAGCCCGAACAACGTGGCGCCGAGCAGCAGCGCGATGCCGACAGGCGCCACGTTGCCGCCGACCTGGGCACCGGTGGGGCTGACGCCGGATGCGAGGAAGGGCGCGAAGAGGACCGCGGTGGCACCGAGCAACAGGGTGTGTGCACGCAGCGCCCTGCCCTGTCCGACCGCCACGAGCTGACGCCAGGCCGAGGTGAACCCGAAGCGGGCGTGGAACAACGAGAACCCGAGGCCGACACCGAGCAGCACCAGAACAGTCGGCGCCCACCCCTGGGTGAGGAGAGTCAGGGCAACCAGCGACGCCCCGATCGACACCCCCACCAGCGCGACCCGGGGCTGCGCGGCAGGCGCGGACGGGGCAGGCGGAGCGGGCCGCCTGGTGGGCGCCACCTCGCCGGTGTGCGTGGACATGCTCATCGTGTTCCCCTGGTCGTTCTGGGAAGGGCCATCCGGTGCAGCGTCGCCGGGGCTTGTGGTGTTCCCGAGCGGTTCGAGCGGAGGAGTGCGAGCGAACCCGGACGGCCTTCGGCAGCTGCTGGAGCGGCGGGTGGTCGAGCTCCAGCTGTCCGGGCCGACCGTTCCTGCTCGCGACGGCACTGCAGCGGGTCTAGCGTCGGAGGATGACGAAACGACCCGGTGACGACCAGAGGTCCGCGCACGGCTCCGACGAGGTGGAGCAGCCCATGCAAGGTGTCGACGCCCACGGCAGCCCCACACGCAGGCTGCTCGGCGAGGATGCACCTCGCCTGGCCGGAAAGCGAGCCGACGAACGCGATGCCCAGCTGCAGGACGACGCCGACGTGGACCCGTAGCGCTGGCGGTAGAGAAGTTGTGCGACACGCCGGGCGTTTCGCACGGTTTCTCTACCCCCAGCGGGGTGCCATGCCGGCCAGAACGCGCGGGGTGAGGCGCCCGCGGCCGAGCCCTATCTCGACGAGGTCGTCGAAGACGCCCTGGTCGGCTGCAGCGGCACGCAGGGCGCCGGCCACCACGCCAGGTGCTGCGAGCAGCCGGGATGCCAGTGCCGTGTGCCGCAGGTGGCGACCGAGCAGCGCTCGCACCGCAGCGCGATGACGTGCACCGGCGTCCGCTGGGCCAGACCCGACGGCGACGGCGGTCCGGCCGGCCAGCATCCCGGTGGCCACCGCGTAGTAGATGCCCTCGCCGGTCATCGGGTTGATCAGGTGCGCTGCGTCCCCGGCGAGCAGGATCCTCCCGTCGGGCTGTCGCCACCGCCACGACGACAGCGGCAGGTGGTGCCCGCGCCAGGATCCTCCGTCGGACGTCGAGCCGGGCAGCAGCTGCTCGAGGCGCTCGAGGAGCTCCCGCCGTTGTGGCGCCCGGGCCTGCAGCAGCTCGCCGTACCCGACGTTGGCCAACCCGTCGCCACGGTCGAAGGACCAGGCGTACGACGGCTGCCGACCTGACCCGAACACGATCACCTGTCGGCCTCGGCGCTGCGACGGAGTCGGGGCGTAGCCACGCAGCGCGAGAGCCGTGCGCCCGGCCGGCGGCAGAGCGAGCCGCGCGCGCAGCACCGAGTGGGCACCGTCAGCTGCGACGACGTGCCTGCCCTCCACTTCGTCGTCGACGACCAGGCGGTCAGGCAGCTGGCGTACCGCCCGGACCCGGTGACGGGCCAGCGTCGCGCCCGCTCGCACGGCTGCCTCGACCAGCCGGGCATCGAGCACCGCACGGGGCACTACCCAGGCCGGCCGGGCCATGCGCCGCCGCACGGCATCCGGCCCACGGGCGAGCTCAAGCTGCTCGACGGCCACCCGGTCGTCCAACAGCCCGGTGACACCGACCTCGTCGAGCAGGTCCAGCACATGGGGGGCGACGCCGTCACCGCAGGCCTTGTCCCGGGGGAAGTCCGAGCGGTCGAGCAGCAGCACCCGCGCGCTCGGACGTGCCGCGAGGGCGGCCAGCGCCGCCGACGAGCCGGCCGGTCCGGCTCCGACGACGACCAGGTCCCACATGCCGGTCATCCCCTCAGCGTCAGCATGGCGACATCGATGAACGCGATGGCGATCGTGGCGCGGAACGGCGCCCTGCCCGTCCCGCCCAATCCGACCAGCGCCAGGGCCACGGCGCACGCCAGCACGACCCAGGCCCACGCCGGGGTCGGACCCGCAGGACCGACGACGGTGACCACGGAGGCAATGGTGAGGAGTACGGCTGCGACGACTGTTGCCGCGCGGAGGCCGAGGCGGTGCGGGAGTCCCCGTACGTCGGTCGCAGCATCGTCGGCGAGGTCGGGCAGGGCGTTGACCAGGTGCGCACCGACGCCGAGCAGTGCGCCCGCACCGACCATCCACACCGGCGGCAGCACGGGCTGCGGGAGCGCCAGGGTGACCCACGCCGGTAGCGACCCGAAGGCCACTGCGTACGGCAACCAGGACCATGCGGTCCGCTTGAGCCGCAGGTTGTACGCCCAGCCCGAGGCCACTCCCAGCACGAGATGGGTCACGCCGGAGCGCACCCCGCCCAGCAGGGACAGCGTGACGCACGCCGGCAGGGTGACGGCCAGTGCGATCCGGACGACGTGCTCGGGAAGCTCGCCGGTCGCGACCGGCTTGTCCCGACGGCCCACCCGTCGGTCGCGTGCCGCGTCGACCAGGTCGTTGGACCAGCCGATGCTCAGCTGGCCGGCCAGCACCGCAGCAGCAAGCAGCGCGATGGTGGGAGAGTCGAGCTCGACCGCCGAGGCCAGGACGGTGACCAGGGCGGTCACGGCCGCGGTCGGACCGGGGTGGCTCGCTCGGAGCAGCCGTGTGCACAGGAGCAGGGACGTGCCGGTGCGATTGGACACGACAAGAGCGTAGGCCGCGCCTAGGCTCCTGACATGTCGCAGCTCCTGGCGGTACGCGGGGTCCTGCCCGACCACCGCTACAGCCAGGCGGACGTGACCGAGGCCTTCGCGCACGTCATCGGGTCCGGGCCGGCCACCCGCCACCTGCTGGAGCGAGTCCACGGCAATGCAGGGGTCAGTTCGCGGCATTTGGCGCTGCCGCTGGAGGAGTACGCCGGGCTGTCGGACTTCGGCAAGGCCAACGACGCTTTCATCGAGGTGGCGGTCGACCTGGCATCCCGCGCCGTGACGGACGCCCTGCATGCGGCCGGCCTGTCGCCCGCGGACGTCGACCTGATCGTGTCCACAACCATCACCGGTCTCGCGGTGCCCTCCCTGGACGCGCGGGTCAGCACCCGGATCGGTCTACGACCCGACGTGAAGCGGGTGCCGATCGTGGGCCTCGGCTGCGTCGCCGGGGCGGCGGGGATCGCCCGGTTGCACGACTACCTGCTCGGGCACCCCGAGGACGTCGCGGTGCTCGTCGCCGTGGAGCTGTGCTCACTGACCGTGCAGCGCGACGACACCTCGGTGCCCAATCTGGTCGCCAGTGGACTCTTCGGAGACGGTGCTGCCGCCGTCGTGGCCGTCGGGTCGGCGCGCCAGACCGGTGACGCAGGCCGGTCGTACCCGTCGGGGCAGGCCCCGCAGCCCACCGTGCTGGCCAGCCGCAGCCGTCTGTACCCGGACACCGAACGGGCAATGGGCTGGGACGTCGGGTCCTCCGGGCTGCGGATCGTGCTCGGCGTGGAGGTGCCCTCGCTGGTCGAGACGTACGTCTGCGACGACGTCGACGGCTTCCTTGCCGGGCATGCCCTCACCCGTGCCGACGTGGAGTGGTGGGTGTGTCACCCCGGTGGTCCCAAGGTGCTGGAGGCGTTGCAGCGCGCTCTACGCATCGACCGGGAGGCGCTGTCGCTCACCTGGGACTCGCTGGACCGGATCGGCAACCTTTCCTCGGCGTCGGTCCTGCACGTGCTCGCGGACACGCTGCGGCTGCGTCCTCCCCGGCCAGGTTCGTACGGCATCGCCATGGCGATGGGGCCCGGCTTCTGCCTCGAGATGGTGCTGCTGCGTGGGTGAGGACGCCGCATGACGTCGGTCGTCCTGTTCAGCGTGCTCGTGGCGGCGGTCGGGCTCGAGCGGGTCGCCGAGCTGGTGGTGTCCCGGCGCAACGCGGCGTGGAGCATGGCCCGAGGTGGCGTCGAGACGGGACGACGGCACTACCGGGTGATGGTCGTCCTGCACACCGGCCTGCTGGTGGGCGCCCTGGTCGAGGTGTGGATCAGGCACCCGACGCTGCTGCCCCTGCTCGCCGCCAGCATGTTCGTGCTCGTGCTCGCCTCGCAGGGGTTGCGCTGGTGGTGCATCAGCACGCTCGGTCCCCGCTGGAACACCCGGGTGATCGTCGTGCCGGGTCTGCCGCTGGTCGGCAGTGGCCCCTACCGGTGGCTGCGCCACCCCAACTACGTGGCAGTCGCCGTGGAGGGTCTGGCCCTGCCGCTGGTGCACTCGGCCTGGATCACCGCGGCCGTCTTCACCGTGCTCAACGCCGTCCTGCTGGCTGTCCGCATCCGGGTGGAGGACACGGCCCTGGACGCCGCGGCGCAGCGACAGCGCGAGGCCGCGCGATGATCGACCTGGTGGTGGCCGGTGGTGGACCGGTGGGGCTGGCGACCGCGCTGTACGCCGCACGCGCCGGACTGCAGGTCGTCGTCCACGAACCGCGCACCGGGACGATCGACAAGGCCTGCGGCGAAGGGCTGATGCCCGGCGCAGTGGCGTTGCTCGCCGGGCTCGGTGTGGACCCGGAGGGGCGGCCGCTGACGGGGATTCGTTACCACTGCGACGGCGCGTCCGCCGAGGCCCGGTTCCGGGACGGAGTGGGCCGTGGCGTCCGTCGCACGGTCCTGCACGCCGCGCTGCGATCCGCGGTGGCTGGTGCCGGCATCAGGGTCGTCGGCGCATCGGTGACACACGTCGACCAGCACCCGACGGCGGTGGTCGTGGACGGGACCAGCGCCAGGTACCTCGTGGCAGCTGACGGGTTGCACTCCCCCACCCGCCGCCGGCTCGGCCTCGACCTGCCGAGGGGGCTGCTGCGCCGGCACGGCTTGCGTCTGCACGCGACGACCGCCCCGTGGTCCGAGCACGTCGAGGTGCACTGGGCGGTCGACGCCGAGGCATACGTGACGCCGGTCGCCGACGACCTGGTGGGGGTCGCCCTGCTCAGCTCACGGCGCTGTTCGTTTCAGGAGCAGCTGGCCTCGTTCCCTACCCTGCGGGAGCGGCTGCAGGGAGCCGACCTCTCCTCCGTCCGGGGTGCGGGACCGCTGCACCAACGATCCTCGCGGCGGGTCGCCGGGCGGGTGCTGCTCGCCGGCGACGCCAGCGGGTACGTCGACGCGCTCACTGGTGAGGGGATCGCCTTGGGGCTGGCCCAAGCCAAGGCGGCGGTGGCCGCGATCGTGGCCGACGACCCGTTGTCCTACGAGCACGCGTGGCGCCGGATCACCTGGCGCTACCGGTGGCTCACCACTGCCCTGCTGCAGGGCACCCGGCTACCACTGCTGCGCCGACAACTGGTGCCGACCGCGGCGGCACTGCCAGGTGTGTTCTGCTCCGCGGTCAACCAGCTGGCTCGTCCGGTCTGAGTGCCGGCGCAGTGTCTGCCCTGTCCTCGTTCCAGGTGGTGACCGCGGTCCAGGCGACGGCGGCCAGCGGCACGGACAGCAGCGCACCGATGATCCCGGCGAGGATCGTGCCGACCGTCAGAGCGAGCAGGATCGCCAGCGGGTGGAGGGACAACGCCCTGCCGAGGACGACCGGCGCCAGCACGTCGCCCTCGATCTGGTTCACGGCGATGACGACCCCGAGGACGATGAGCGCGGTCACCGGGCCGTTGGCGACCAGGGCGATCAGCGCCGCCAGCGCCCCGGCGACCGTCGCCCCGACGAGTGGGATGAACGCACCCACGAAGACCACCAACGCCAGGGGTAGGGCCAGTGGCACGCCGAGCACGACCAGCGCGATGCCGATGATGACCGAGTCCACCAGCGCGATGATCGCGGTGCCGCGCACGTAGCCTCCCAGGACGTCCACGGAGCGTTCTCCCACCAGCCGCATACGGCCCAAGCGGTTGCCCGACAGCGGGCGCAGCAGGAACTCCCAGATCCGCTCGCCGTCCTTGAGCAGGAAGAACAGGATCACCGCACCCAGGAACACGCCGGCGACCGCCTCCACGGCCACCGTGGCACCTTGGATGGCGCCGGTGCGGAACTGCTCACCCTGCAGCGCCTCGACGACCGCGCTCCGGGCCTGGTCGAGCTGGCCCTCGTCGATCGGCACCGGCCCCGAGGCGAGGTAGCGCTGCAGCTCACCCAACCCCTCCTCAGCTTCGGTCCGCAGATCTTCCCACTGGCTTCGCACCCCGGCGACGACGATCCCGACCACTGCGCCGATCGCCAGGAACCCGCTGAGCATGGACACCCACACGGCCAGGGCGGGCGGCAGCCCTACTCGCTGCAGCAGCCGTACCAACGGGCTGATCGCCGCAGCCAGCAGGATGGCGATCAGCACCGGGACGACGACCAACCTCAACCGCACCATCACGACGACCAGCAACGCCCCCAGCGCCAGCACCAGCAGGGTCTGGGTGCATCTCACGGCGAGCCGGCCCAAGCCGTCCGCCCACGGCGACGCCTGCGCTGACGAATGCGTTGCCTTGTCCACGATGGGGACCTACCGGCAGCTACGTGACTGCGGGGAGCTCCCCGCAGCGGTCTGTGTCCGCAACGAACCTACGCGGCGATCCGCCCGCCGACTCGGTTATGCTGCGTGGGCCGGTATGTGGTCCGCGATAGGTGCGGGGAGCGCGTCGCCGACTGCGCACGAGGGCGGAGCAGCTACCGTGGCCGATCACCGGACGACCCCCGAGTCCCAGGGTGACGCCCGCACGGCCATGGGACGCAGCTTCGCCCAGGTTCTCGGCGAGCTGGCCGAGGACCCCGAGGAGCAGCCCGCTCTCGAGCGCATCGTGCAGCAGGCGGTCGAGGCGGTGCCCGGCTGTGACTACTGCGGGGTGTCGTTGCGGCGCGGCCGGGACAAGGTCGAGACGCCTGCGTCCACCGACCCGCTGGTCGACGAGGCGGATTCCCTGCAGTACGACCTGCAGGAGGGGCCGTGCCTGGATGCGATCTACGTCGACGACACCTATGTGGTCGACGACCTGAGGACCGACGACCGCTGGCCCCGATGGGCTCCGCGTGCCGCCGCGCTGGGGATGCGCTCCATCCTGAGCGTCCGGCTCGCCACCACGTCGGGCACGCTGGGCGGGCTCAACCTGTATGCACGTGAGACACACGCCTACACGCGGCACGACGTCGACGTCGCCCACCTGTACGCGTTGCACGCGACGTCGGCCCTCGTGATGACCCAGAAGGTCGCCGGCCTGCAGACAGCGCTGGGCACCCGGCACGTGATCGGGATAGCACAGGGCATCCTGATGCAGCGCTACGGCGTCTCCAAGGAGCGCGCGTTCGAGGTCCTGCGGCGGTACTCCCAGCACCACAACCTCAAGCTGCGTGACGTCGCCCAGGAGCTGGTCGACCGGGGCAGCATCCCAGCGCACGGCCCCGCCATCGGAGATGGCTGATCGGCTCAGCATGACGAACAAGGCAACGGTGCTCGTGCAGCTCGCCCGGGCGATGTCACACGCCGACACCCAGCGGTCAATGGCCTGGCGGCTGTGCCTCGCCTGCACGAGAGTCCTGGGAGCCGACAGCGGGGCCATCACGCTGGCCTACACCCGGCCGGAACGGGTGACCCTGTGCGCGACCGATGACACCGCCGCCCGCCTGGAGGATTTGCAGGATGTCCTGGGCGAGGGGCCGGGAGCCGACGCCTTCGAGTCGGGTCGGGCCGTGCGGTGCTCGCTGGGAGACCAAGCAGCGCACCGTCGGTCGATGTTCGCCGACTCCGCACGGCAGGCGGTCGGGCCGCTGGAGATACATGCGTTCCCGATGCGTCAGGGTCGCTCGGTGATCGGTGTGCTCACGCTGTACCACGCAAGCGGTCACCGCCTTCGGCGTGAACCGGCTGAGGCACAGTTCCTCGCCGATGCCGTCGTCGCGGCGTTGCTGCACGAGCCGGGCACGACGAAGACGCCCTCACCCTGGAGCGCACGGGCCAGCATCGACCAGGCCACGGGGATGGTGGTCGCGCAGCTCGCCATCTCTCCTCAAGACGCGTTGGTGCTCTTGAAGGCGCATGCTTACGCAGACGACACCAGCCTGGACCTTGTCGCCGAAGCGGTCGTGGACCGCCGATTCGACTTCCGCCACTACGACGACAGCTTCGGGAGCGACCCTTCATGATCCCCAGGACTCCCGCACAGGCTCTTGCCGACGCGGCCTCAGCCCTGGTGCACGAGCAGCACGTGACCGACATCCTGGCTCGACTGCTGCGTGACTGTGCCGCAACGGTGTCCGCGGACGCGATCGGCCTGATGGTGGTGACGCCCGGCGGTGACCTGGAGCTGCTCAGCTCAACGTCACACCGCGTCAAGGAGCTCGAGCTCTTCCAGATCCAGCAGGACCTGGGCCCTTGTGTGGACGCCATCTCCAACGCCGAGACTGTGGGCGTGTGGGACGACGACGCGTTGCGGGAGCGGTGGACCGACGTCGGTTCCGCGATCGTCGAGGCGGGGTATCACGCGGTGCACGCCTTCCCGCTGCGCTGGCAGCAGCAGGTGGTGGGCGGCCTGAACGTGTTCTGGACCAAGCCCGGCCCGCGTGATCGACAGGACGCCGAGCTCTGTCAGGCCTTCGCCGACGTGGCCACGCTGGCCATCGTGCACAGCGTGCGTCCCAGTGCCGACGACGTGGGGGAACGGGTGCATCTCGCGCTGGAGGGCCGTCACGTCATCGAGCAGGCCAAGGGACTCGTGGCCTACCAGCAGGACCTGCCGATGTCCGACGCCTATGACTGGCTGGTCACGACGGCGGCGAAGGACGGCGGCGACCTGACTGCCACCGCGGCAGGGATCCTGCGCCAGGCCCATCAGCACGAGCCCGGCTGAGGAGCGCGCTGCAGGTGCGCCCGTTTGGAGGATACAGAATGGGGAACCGGAGACCATGTCGCCCCGTCTGGAGTCTGCGGTCACCGTCGGCGACATCATGGTGCGCCCGGCGCCGTTCATCCGATGCGCCGACCACATGGTGTCCGCGGCGCGGCTCATGCGCGACCTTGATCTCCGGGCCCTGCCGATCTGTGAGTCCGATGGCCGGGTCGTCGGCATGCTGCGTGACCGAGACATCGTCACCTGCTGCGTGGCGGAGGACGACGACCCGGGCACGGTGACGGCCCTCGAGTTCGCGGAAGGACCACCGGTCCGGGTCCGCACCTGGCTGCGGGTCCACCACGCCCTGCACCTCATGCTGTGCCAGCGGCTGACGTACCTGCCCGTGGTGGAGCACGAGCGCCTCGTCGGGTTCATCGACCTGGGAGGGGTGCTGGACGCCACCGCGGCACTACCGACGCGGGAACCACGCGACCTGGTCGACCTGGCCGACGTGGTCGATCTCGACGAGCGCCGCAACGACCGGGCGCAGGTCTGATCCCTCACCACTCACCGAACGACCACCGACAAGGGAGTCACACTGTGAAGGCTGTCACCTGGCAGGGCAAGCGCGACGTACGGGTGGAGGAGGTTCCCGACCCGGTGATCGAGCAGCCGACCGACGCCATCATCCGGGTGACCTCGTCCGGCCTGTGCGGCTCGGACCTGCACCTGTACGAGGTGCTCGCACCCTTCATGACCGAGGGCGACATCCTCGGTCACGAGCCGATGGGCGTCGTCGAAGAGGTGGGCTCACAGGTCACCGGCCTGGCCCCCGGCGATCGGGTCGTGGTGCCCTTCAACATCTCGTGCGGCAGCTGCTGGATGTGTGACCAGAAGCTCTACAGCCAGTGCGAGACGACACAGGTCAGCGACGAGGGCATGGGCGCGGCCCTGTTCGGCTACACCAAGCTGTACGGCCAGGTGCCCGGCGGTCAGGCGGAGTACCTGCGGGTGCCCCAGGCTCAGTTCGGACCGATCAAGGTGCCCGACGGCCCCAGCGACGATCGCTTCGTGTACCTCTCCGACGTGCTGCCCACGGCCTGGCAGGCCCTCGAGTACGCCGGAGTCCCCGACGGCGGCAGTGTGGCGGTGATCGGTCTCGGCCCGATCGGCGACATGGCCTGCCGGATCGCCCTGCACCGCGGGCACCGGGTCTTCGGCCTCGACCACGTCCCCGAACGGCTGGCACGCGCACGCGACCGCGGGGTGCAGACCGTGGACGTCTCCGACAGCGACACCGACGCAGGCGACGTCGTACGCGAGCTCACCGGCGGACGCGGGCCCGACTCGGTCATCGACGCGGTCGGCATGGAGGCGCACGGGTCCACCGGGTCGAAGATCGCCCAGCACCTGGCCGGCCTGCTTCCGGACGCGGTATCACAGCCGATGATGGCCAAAGTCGGCCTGGACCGCCTCTCAGCCTTCTATGCAGCCATCGACATGGTGCGGCGCGGCGGCACGATTTCACTCAGCGGCGTCTACGGCGGTCAGACCGATCCGCTGCCGATGCTGACCCTCTTCGACAAGCAGGTACAGCTGCGGATGGGGCAGGCCAACGTGCGCCGCTGGAGCGACGACATCCTGCCGCTGCTGGTGGACGACGCCGACCCGCTGGGCGTCGAGAGCTTCGCCACGCACCATGTCCCGCTGAGCGAGGCGCCGAGCGCGTACGCGGACTTCCAAGCCAAACGCAACGGCACGGTGAAGGTGCTCTTCAAGCCCTGAGCTGGTGGGCCATCTCCGTGAGTTCGTCGGGGGTACGCGCGTCCGTCAGGGAGCGGATCCGCTGCCAGGTCAGCCCCGTATCCGGCGGATCACCTGAGTCACTCTGGTCGCCAGCGCGTACCCGCACCGAGGCGGTCAGTGGTGCAGGAGCGGGGTCGCCGGGCATGCGATAGCCCGGTTCGCGCCACCTGCGCCACTGGTGCACCGCCCGGACCTGAATCCCGACGAACTTGCGGGCGCGGACGCTGGTCCCTGCCCTGTCGGGCGTGAAATCGCTTCGGGTGGGTACGGCGGACGCATGTCGAACCCATCGCAGGACCAGCCGGTCGAGGGGCTCGAGAACCTCGACGCGGCGTCGATGCACGATGACCTCGAGCGTGCCCCGGAGGAGAAGTCCTCCCGCGAGCAGCAACCGACCCAGCAGATCGATGAGCCGGCGCCGGGTGACGACCCGCAGCAGGAGCGTCGGGGTCAACACGCCATGGAGAGTCCTACGGACCCACCCGAGCTGCCCTCGGAGCAGCGGGACAGCCACAGTGAACGGACAGACCGACCCGAATAGGACTCGACGCGCTGGGTACGGAAGTTCAGCCGTCACCTGGGTCCAACAGCGTGGCCCGGGTGGCGGTCCACTCACGCCTCGAGCTGTCGGCGCACCCGCTGCAAGATGCCGGCGAGCAGCCGTGAAACCTGCATCTGAGTCACCCCGAGCTGATCGGCGATCGTGGTCTGCGTCTGGTCGTGGAAGAAGCGGAGATTCAGGATCAACCGGTCCCGCTCCGGCAGCGCACGGATTACCGGGGCGAGGGCGACGTGCGTCTCCATACGGGTCATGTCCGGGTCGTCGCAGCCGAGCAGGTCGCCCAGTGACGAGCTGCCCTCCGCGCCGACGGGGTGGTCCAGCGAGGCCGGCGTGAAGCAGCCGTTGCTGGCCAGGGCCTCGGTCACGTCGTCGATCGGGGCATCGAGGGAGCTGGCGATCTGCGTCGCGGTCGGCGAGTGGGCGAGTTCTTGATGCAGCTCACTGGCAGCCGCTGCGATCCTGCCCTGCATGTCCTGGATCCGACGAGGTGGACGCACCGCCCACGAGCAGTCACGGAAGTGCTTCTTGACCTCCCCGGAGATCGTCGGCACGGCGTAGGACAGGAAGCTCTTGCCGTAGTCGGGCTCGAAACCGTGGACCGCCTTGGACAGACCCACGCAGGCCACCTGCTCGAGGTCCTCGATCGGCTCACCGCGGCCGCGGTAACGGGAGGCGATGGAGCGGGCGACGTCGAGATGCAGGACCACTACCTCGTCGAGCAGTTCGCGGCGTTCGGCCTCGCTGTCGCAACGCGCGGCCTCGCAGAGCAGCCGGGCGGCCGACTCGTCTCGGGCCGCGCTGCCGACCCGGCAAGCCGAACGACGCCGGGGATTGGCCTGCGCCGGAACAACGGGCGCGTCGATGGAGTGTGCAGTCACGTGTACACCACCTCAGAACAAGAGGATGTGGCACGACTGCTTGACCACTGGCGCCAACACAACCACCAGTGGGGCACGCTGTGCAACCCGACCGAGGCCGGGGGCGACGGTGTTGCATGATGTGGCGATGAGCAACGTGAGCAACCTGAGCGACGTGAACGACATGAGCGACCTCAGTGCCCAGCTGGCCGGCGTGGCCCGTGCGCTGTTGGCCGAAGATGACGTGCAGCAGACACTGGACAAGGCCGTTGCGATGGCGACGGACGTCGTTCGCGGTTGTGATCATGCGGGCGTCTCCCTGGTCCGCCGCAGTCAAGGCATCGACACCCGAGCGGCGACCCACAGCATCGTCCGACGTGGTGACGAG
>JACCXZ010000003.1 GCA_013696745.1 Nocardioidaceae bacterium
AGGACGGTCAGTCGCTGCTGCTGGCCGCGACCAACCCGGCCGTGGTCACCTACGACGCATCCTTCGCCTTCGAGCTGGCGGTCATCGCCGAGGACGCCATCGCCAAGATGCTGGGCGATCCCGGCGATGACGTCATCTACTACCTCACCATGTACAACGAGCCGGTCACCCAGCCGCCGATGCCCGACGGCCTCGACGAGGAGCTGGTCCTGGCGGGCCTGTACCGCTACGCCGAGGGCGACCGTGACAAGTCCCACCGCGCGCAGATCCTGGCCAGCGGCTCGGCGATGACCATGGCGCTGCAGGCCCAGCGGCTGCTGGCCGAGGAGTGGGACGTCGGTGCCGACGTGTGGAGCGCCCCTGGCTGGGTGCAGCTGCACCGCGATGGTCTGGACTGCGACAGCTACAACCGCCTGCACCCCACCGAGGACCAGCGCACCCCCTACGTCACCTCGGCGCTGGACGGCGCCGATGGTCCGGTGGTCGCGGTCAGCGACTTCCAGAAGGCGGTGCCCGGATTGATCGCGCCGTGGGTCCCTGGGCGCTTCGCGGTGCTCGGCACCGACGGCTTCGGCCACTCCGACACGCGCGCGGCACTCCGGCGGCACTTCAGGATCGACGCCGAGTCGATTGTCGTGGCGGTTCTCGCCGAGCTGGCGGTCGCCGGCGACATCAAGCGCGAAACCGTCGCCGAGGCCATCCAGCGCTACGACATCGACCCGGACGCCACGACCGATCTGCCCTGACGCTCGGGTTCGCGCGTCCGCAACGACGAGCTGCCATGGAGTGCGTGCTTGCCCTCGACCACTAGCGACAACATCCGCAACCACGCGGCCTTCATCTGGTCGGTCGCCGACCTGTTGCGGGGGGATTACAAGCAGTCGGAGTACGGCCGGGTGATCCCGCCGCTGGTGGTGCTGCGCCGGTTGGACTGCGTGCTGGAGCCGTCCAAAGCCAGGGTCTTGCAGGCCTCGGCACGCCACGCTGGCAAGGTCGAGAACGTCGAGCCGCTGCTGCGCCAGGCGGCGGCCGATGAGCAGTTCTTCAACACCTCGCCGCTGACGCTGCCGAGGCTGCTCGACGACCCGCCACATCTCGCCCACAATCTGCGCAGCTACCTGCTGGCGTTCTCGCCGGGTGCCCGGGACGTGCTGGAGAAGTTCGACCTGCCCGGCCAGATCGACCGGCTCGACCGCGCCGACCTGCTGTACCTGGTGGTCTCCAAGTTCTGCGACCTCGACCTGCGCCCCGAGGCCGTGTCGAACCTGGAGATGGGCTATCTGTATGAGGAGCTGATCCGCCGGTTCTCCGAGCTGTCCAACGAGACCGCCGGCGAGCACTTCACGCCGCGTGAGGTGATCCGGCTGATGGTCAACCTGCTGTTCATCTCCGACGATCAGCTCCTCACCAAGCGAGGTGTGGTCAAGACGCTGCTGGATCCGGCGGCGGGCACCGGCGGCATGCTCAGCGTCGCCGAGGACCACCTGCGCTCGCTCAACCCGCTGGCGAGCCTGCAGGTGTACGGCCAGGAGCTGAACCCCGAGACCTACGCGATCTGCCGTTCCGACATGATGCTCAAGGACCAGGACGCCTCCCACATCGTGCTCGGCAACTCCTTCTCCGACGACGGCTTCGCCGGTCAGCGCTTCGACTACCTGCTGGCCAACCCACCGTTCGGCGTGGAGTGGAAGAAGGTTGAACGCGCGATTAGCGACGAGCACGGGTCCAAGGGGTTCGCCGGGCGCTTCGGGGCGGGGCTGCCGCGCATCAACGACGGGTCGTTTCTGTTCCTGCAGCACATGGTCGCCAAGATGAAGCCGCACGAGCAGGGCGGCTCGCGCCTGGCCATCGTGTTCAACGGCTCACCGCTGTTCACCGGCGCCGCCGGCTCAGGCGAGTCGGAGATCCGGCGCTGGATCATCGAGAACGACTGGCTGGAAGCCGTCGTCGCCCTGCCCGACCAGCTCTTCTACAACACCGGCATCTCGACCTACTTCTGGGTCGTGACGAACCGCAAGAGCCGCGAGCGGCGCGGCAAGGTCCAGCTCGTCGACGCCAGGGGGCTGTGGCTGAAGATGCGCAAGAGCCTGGGGGAGAAGCGCAAGCAGCTGTCGACCGACCACATCGCCGAAATCACCAAGCTCTACGGGGCGTTCACCGAGGGCGAGCGGGTCAAGATCCTGCCCAACGAGGCGTTCGGGTTCCTGCGCATCACCGTCGAACGTCCGTTGCGGCTGCGCTGGGAGGTCACCGTCGCCAGCGTCACCGCGGTGCGGGCCTCACCCAGGCTGGCCAAGCTGGACCCTGGTGTCCTGGACGACTTGACCATCTATCTGAGCAAGCACGCCGGGCTGTCGACTGCCGACCGCGGTGAGGCGGCGAAGGTCGTCCAGCCGCTGTTCGAGGTCGCCCGGCTCACGCCACCGCAGCAGAAGGCGCTGTGGGACGCCCTCGCCGTCGGCGACCCCGACGCTCCGGTGATCACCAGCCGCAGAGGCGACCCCGAACCCGACCCCGACCTGCGCGACCAGGAGAACGTCCCCCTCCCGCAGGTCCGCGTCGGCTACGAGGAGGACCCCAGCCACCGGCTCGCCACCATCGAGTACCGCACCGCCGTCGAGGACCACCTCGCCACCGAGGTCCACCCGTACGTCCCCGACGCCTGGATCGACCACGCCAAGACCAGGATCGACTACGAGATCCCCGTCACCCGCCACTTCTACAAGTACGTCCCACCTCGCCCCCTGGAAGTGATCGACGCCGAGATCAAGCAGCTCGAAGCCGAGATCCAAGCCCTCCTCCGCGAGGTGACCGAGTGAGGACTGTCCCGTTGAAGCGCCTGGCCGTGCTATCTGTGGAGCGCCGCCGGTCTGCCCCCGCGCCGGTCTTGACGCTTGACGTAGTGGAAAGCGGAACCGGCAGGGTAATAGGGGACTCCTGGAACGACCCACGTGAGCCCCCCGAAGCTGGCGTTGCCGACGTTGAGCCAGGTGACGTGCTGTTCGGCAAGCTAAGGCCGTATCTCGGGAAGGTGCTGCGGGCGCATGCCACTGCGTACGCGTCGACCGAACTGCTGTGCCTTCGGCCACAGCATGAGGTCAACTCAAAGTGGCTCGCGTACTGCATGTTGTCGGGGCCAGTCATTGACTGGGCAGTCGCAACGTCTGAGGGGACGAAGATGCCTCGTACGTCCTGGGACCGCCTCGGCACCTTCTCACTCCTTACACCAGCCCCAAGACAACAGCGGGCGATCGCCGACTTCCTCGACGCCGAAACCGGCCGCATCGACGCCCTCATCGCCAAGAAGCGCCAGCTTCGACTCTCCCTCGAGGAGTGGGAGCAGGGGGCGATGATCGATGCGGTTGGTGACTGGCGCCTCGTGCGAACTGTATCGCTGCGACAACTCCAGACGCTTGTTGTCACCGGACCGTTTGGGACACAGCTCGCTGCGGCGGAGTACACGAGCGGCCACGTCCCCGTCGTCAACCCGGTTCATATTCAACGCGGGCGGATCGCGCCGAGAAGAATGTAACGGTTTCGGCGGCAACAGCGATTCGCCTTGACCGCCATCGGCTGCGAGCAGGCGACTTGGTCCTCGGTCGGAAGGGGGACGTCGGCCGAGCGGCCCTGGTCGAAGCATCTCAGGATGGGTGGGTCTGCGGCAGCGACTCAATCGCAGTCCGCCTCGAGCCTGTTGCGTTGAGCAGCGAGTTCCTCGCTGGCACACTTCGTATCGACTACTACCGGCAGCAGCTGCATGCCCAGTCCACGGGTGCGATGGTGGCAAACGTCAACGAGTCCAGCCTGCTTTCATTTCGCGTCCCAGCCATCTCGCCCGCCGCCCAGGGCGAAGCTGTTGCGAGACTACGAAACATCCACCGGCGTCATGATGAACTTGTCAACCGTCTTGAACGCCAACTTTCGCTGCTGCGCGAACACCGCCAGGCCTTGATCACCGCCGCGGTGACCGGCGAGTTCGCCGTGCCCGGTACGGCGGCGTGACGCTGTCCCACCTGCAATGACAGTACGCAGCACCATGTGGGACGGCGAGCCCTTGCCGCGC
>JACCXZ010000010.1 GCA_013696745.1 Nocardioidaceae bacterium
CCGTCGCCGTGGGATCCCCTGGACCTGCCCTGGGACGAGATGCCTGACACGCCGGGTGTGCCCCGAGACCGCGACGCACGACCGTCTCTCGATGCTGTGCTCGCGCTGCGCCGCGACCGCATGTCCACCGTGCGCCAGGTCCTGGGTGGCCTGACCGACGAGTCGCTGGCCGGCCACACCGCACCGGTTGAGGGGCCCGGGTGGCCGGAATCCCGCAGCTACCCGGTGTGGGAATGCCTTGCGTGCATCCTCAACGAGGAGTGGGAGCACCGGCTCTACGTCGAGCGGGACCTGGACGCCCTGGAAGGGCGCACCGTGTAGCCAATCAGCCGCCCGACATCCATCGGGCCTCCTGTGGGGAGCGTTCACTCCCGTGGGCCGCAGCTATGTGTACAGGCAGAACGGGTGACCCGCAGGGTCGAGGAGGACCCGCACGTCGTCCTGCGGTTGGTGCTCGGGCAGATGTGCACCCAGTCTCACCGCGTGGGCCACGGCCTCTTTGAGGTCGGTGATCTCGAAGTCGAGGTGGACCATCATCTGCTGGCGCTCCGCGGCGGCCGGCCACACCGGGCGCACGTAGTCGGGGTTGTGCTGGATGGCGAGGTACGCCACGCCCTCGCCCAGGTCCAGCGCCGCACCCTCGGAGTCTTGCTTCCAGATGGGCCACCCGCGCAGTTCGGAGTAGAAGCGCGCGAGTACGCCGACATCCGGCGCGTCCAACACGACGCCCCACCAGTCCGAGCGAGACCAGCGATCCTCTGTCTGCGGGTTCTCCTGCACCCGACGACGCTACCGCGGCGGGCGCCCGCACATGCCGCGATCCGCTCGTTCCTGCGCCGCGGTACGTCAGTGCGTCTTTCCGCCGCGACCCGCTCGTACGGCGTAGCGTCTTCGACTTGTGAGGCTCCGGGAGAGCGTTCGGGGCGCTGATTCTCGATCCCGCAGATCAGGTATTGCTTGTGCGCTTCCACTGGGAAGGGCTCGACCTGGCTGAGGGCTTCTGGGCGAAATCCGGGCGGTGGGATCGAGGTGGGCGAGACCAGATTCGACGCCTTGCAGCGGGAACTGCGCGAGGAGATTGGACTGGAGATCGACGCTCTCGGACAGGAGGTGTGGACCAAGACATCTCAATTCCAGATGGGTGATCGGGATGGCCAGGTGGACCACATTCACCTGGTTTGGCCCCAGCAACTTGATCCGCAGCCAGCCCTGTCAGCTTCAGAGTTCGCGGCTGTGAACATGCACGAGATCCGGTGGTGGTCCGTCGAAGACTTGCACGGTTGCTCGACCTTCGCCTCGCGTGATTTCCCTGCGCTGCTCGATCGGCTGCGTGCCGAGGGCATCCCGACGACTCCGATTGAGATTGAGGGTTGCTGAGCTGGTGAAGCCTCCGGGCGATTGCAGGAGCGCCCTCGTGAACACCACGTATCTCACCGCCTCTGACCTCCACCACACCCTGACCCTGCGGGATCTGAGTGACCCACGCAGGGATCTCACGCTATGCAGGTTCTTCTCGACCAGGTCGTGTCCGCCCTGACGACCGCCTGAGCTTGCACCACCACGACGGTGCCCGCACCAGCCCGGTCGACGAACTCATCGTCATTCCGGACTTGTCTACCGGCGCGATGTCGTCGCGGACCCATCTCGGCGAACCGCACCAGGTCGACCTGTGGCGACTGCGCTCGATTGTCAGCACCACGGACGACGACATGGATCAGCTGATCACGCTGCTCGTGGATCGCGGAGTGCGGCCGGATTCACCCCGGCGTCCTCAGCAGCGCGGGGCTCGACCCGAGCCGCTGGTCCGGGCTTGCCCTAGGCATGGGCTGGAGCGCGCCTCATGCTGCGCAAGGGCATTCCGGACATCCGTTACCTGTGCGCCACCGAGCCGCGCATGGCCTCCCAGATGCAGGACCTGCGACCCTGGCGACCGGTCTCGATGCTCCCGCCGATCACCCGAGACATGTCCGTCGTCGTCGGTCAAGACATCGACGAGAGATCATCGGCGACACCGTCCGCACAGCCCTTCGCGATCGGGTCGACGACATCGCGTCCATCGAGGTGATCAACCGCACGTGCGACGACGAACTGACCCAGCACGTACGGCACGCTTCGGGATCGTGTCCGGACAGGTGCGGGCCATGCGTTCCTCTGCCCCGTGACGGTGGAGCAACTCCAACACGGCCTTGACGATCTCGGTGCGGCTCTGGAGTCCCAGGAACTTCGCGTCCTGGCGCAGCTGAGCGTCGACGAGTTCTGCGGCGACGGTGAGCCACCGCTGCCCCTCGGCGTCCGAATGGCCCACGCCGCCGGCTGAACCGATGGCACTGCGTGTGCCGTTCCGCGACGAGGTGTGGGCAGTCGACTACCGGGCGAAGCCCGGGTTCGTCGCGCGGAGCCGAGGGCGATGGCGCGTCCATGAGCGCGATCAGCGTGTGTCGCGCGGGACGGGGTGGCCGTGTCACGCAGGCTTACGAGCCGCTGCCTCGGCCGCCTGGCGCAACGCCTCATCAAGGTCGTCACGGGTCAGAAGGCGTCCGTCGTCGCTAGCGAGCCGTTGACGAGACAGCGCAAGGTCGATCTCGTCCTCGGTCCGCTCGAGCAGCTTCTCCCATATCTCTACCGGGACGATGCCTTGCGCCCGCCTGTGCGAACCCAAGCGAACAGCCGCCGAGTCGCTGTCCTGAGTCAGCTCATCCGGTCGAGGAACTCCCGCGAGCGCTGCACCACCAGCGCCGCCGCGTCCGCGTCGTACGACGGCAGCGATCTGTCGGCGAACAGGTGCCGATCGCCTGGGTAGACGAACAGCTCGGCCAGCTCGGACCCAACCGTCTCGACCAACGTCCGGGCGGCGTCGATGTCGCCCTCCAGCGCGAAGAACGGGTCCTTGTCCATGCCATGGATCTGCACCGGTACCCCGTCGGGCCACGGCCCGAAGGCCCACTCGCCTGTGATCGGTATGCAGGACTCGTAGAGCAGCGCGCCGCGTGCGCCGGGTCGGGTCTGGGCGAATTCCTGCGCCGTGCCGGCACCCCAGGAGAAGCCCGCATACACCAGGCCCTGGGGCAGGTCGGCCACGGCCCGGTCGGCGCGCTCGCTGAGCAGCTCGCCTCCGACGCTCTTGATATGAGCGACACCTTCGTCGATGGTCGGCGGTAGCTCGCCGTCGAACAGGTCCGGCGTGTGCACGGTGTGCCCGCCGGCGCGCAGCTCCTCGGCGAACGCGCGTATTCCGTCGGTGAGTCCCTGCACGTGGTGCAACAACACGACTTCAGCCATCTCTACACTCCTGTCATCGGACGAAGCTGGTCGAATGATCCACAACTATAGAATGGTCCAGATATGCCGGTCAATGAGCAGATCCCGGACTACGACCTTGACGAGCTGGTCGTGGTCACCGCTCCCGAGCAGCTGCGCGCGCTGGCCGACCCGCTGCGCACCACCCTCCTGGAGCTGCTCCTCGAGCGGGCCGCCTCGGTGACCGAAATGGCGCGGGCGGTCGACCGCCCCAAGAGCACCATCGCCTACCACGTGAACCTTCTCGTCGACACCGGCCTCCTCCGCGTGGTGCGCACCCGGCGGGTACGGGCGATCGAGGAGCGGTACTACGGCCGAGTCGCCCGCACGGTCTACATCGGCGCGCTCAACCGCCCTGAGGACAAGCAGGTCGTGGCCGCCATCAACGGGCTCGCGGAGGCGGCCGCCGAGTCCGCTTCGGCCCACGCGGCCGATGAGCTGCGGTGCCTGCTCGTGCACGCCCGCATCCCGATTGAGGAAGTGCGGGACTTCTGGGCGCAGGTCCAGGAGGTCGCCCGCCTGTTCGCGCAGATCCCCCGGGCCGGCGACCAGGTCTACGGCTTTGGTGCCGGCCTCTACCCCACCGACGCCCCCACCCTCCCCGACGCCGAGCGCGACCCGACCGACTGATGCGACCGGCACCCGCACCGACGCCCGCGTGAAACCATCGGACGCCGGTCCTTCGTCCACGAGGCGGAGCGGGAGGCCGCGTATTGTCAAGAGTCGAGATCGGGGGTTCTGCCGGGCTCACCGATCCTATGCTGACCGGGTGGACGTGGAGTTCAGCGGCGAGGTGTGGTTCTGGAGGGGGCCGTCGCCGTACCACTTCGTCACCGTGCCCGAGGACGAGAGCGCTGAGCTCCAGGCGACGTCCGCACAGGTGACGTACGGCTGGGGCATGATCCCGGTCGAGGTCCGGATCGGGTCCACCCGGTGGACGACCTCGCTGTTCCCCAAGGACGGGGGGTATGTCGTGCCGTTGAAGGACCTGGTCCGGAATGCCGAGCGGATCGACGTGGGCGACAAGGTGACGGTGCGTCTGGCCGTCGACGTCTGACCCGTCGCGAACGGCACCACTGCCTCAGCGGGTCACTCCCGCCCCATCCAGCTGGCGATGTCGACCTCGTTGCCCTCCGGGTCGGCCAGGTCCATCACGCCGGGGTGTCACGGCCGAACACGATTCGTCCGCCCGCGGCGACGCCAGCCGCGACCCGTGCCTCTGCCTGGGCGTGCGGCACCGAGACGTCGACGTGGATGCGGTTGCGCTCGGTGCGCAGCTCCTTCATCTGCTGGCACCAGATCGCCGGGCCGCGTCGTCGCGGATCGAGCAGGTCCTCGTCGCTGACCTGCTCGTAGCCGAGCACGGCCCGCCAGAAGGGCAACCCGTCGGCCGAGACCCGGGGTGATCTCCTCAGTCATGCAGCCACCGTAGGTCCGGGCGACATCTGACAGTGCTGAGCCGGACTCCGCCTCTCAGCGGGGCTGGTCCTGGCCGGTGAGCCCGTCCACCGGCTGGAACACACGAAGGCAACGACCAACGTCGCGCGCCGGGCTCAGCCTCGTGCGTGTCAGCAGTTGTCACGTCGCCTGGCCTGGACGATTCCACGAACGCCCCGACGAGGCCGCGAAGCTGCGCGCCTTGGCCACGGCCATCAGCCTTCCGGGTCGTTGTGTGCGCTGATCCGGGCGGTGGGAGTGTGATCAAGCGGAGGGATGGGCGCGGAGCCAGGTCGCCGCTCGGCGTGCCGATGCGCGGGACAGCCATGCATCCTGGACCAGTTCCGCCAGCTCCTCCCGGGTGAGGTCACCGATGTGGCTGGCCCGCAGCAGCACCGAAGGGTGGCCGTCGAAGTGCGCGGTGGTGAAGAACGGAGATGCTTCGTCCTGGACCAGCGATTGCTTGTCCGCTTCGGAGGTCACCCAGAAGACGATCACGTCGCGGTAGCGCTCCTCGGTGTCTGGATCGATCGCGTCGGGCCTGGGATTGCGGAAGAAGATGAACGACTTGCCGCCCACCTGGTAGACCGCATTCTCAGCGGTCCCAGGGTCGACCGTGACGTGTGGCATGGCCAGAGCCAGCTCGTGGACGTCCTCGGTCCGGGCTGGGCGGCTCCTGTCGTCCGACACGCAGCCAGCGTAGACGGCCCGACGGCCACTCCAGGGCGCCGAGGATTAGCCCGACCATCCCGCCCCGCGCGGGGCAGCCACTCGGGTTGACCATCCGACGCGGCCTACTCCGGCGCCGATCTCGTCAACGGGGGTCCCGGAGCGGACTGGTTCGCCATCGGCGAAGGCAGCGACATCGTGCATGGCGACTCTGGCAACGACCTGATCTTCGTCCTCGGAGACAACGCTGAGGACCTCGTCAAGTGTGGCAAGGGACGAGACCGCGTCATCCACGTACTCGCGGCAGATCCCAAGGACCGGCTGCGGGGCTGCGAGGAGGTTCGCTACGAGTCGACCACGTCATCGTGCCGAAGGATCAGATACCTCCAGCCTGCTCGAGATGTTCAACGCGTCTCAGGCGCGGGTGACACCTGAACTGGTGGTCCGGCGGATCGTCCGCCACTTGCGCTCCAGCATCGGCTGAGGCAGAGCCGCCAGGTAGACACCCGTCGCTGCCAGCCACATTTCCCTGGTCGGCTGTCTCAGCCGAGATCTGCGTTCGACAGGTCGCAGACTCCGTCGAGCTCGCTGAGGAGCGCGGACGGGGCGCGCATCCGCCACGCATCAGTCACCAGTTCTTCCAGGCGCTCGACGTCCACCTCCGTCAGCCGCAGCAACACCAGCGGCAAGCCGTCGTAGCCGGGCGTGGTGAAGAACACCTCGGGTTCTCCGAGCAGGAGAGCCTGCTTCTCGGCCTCGTCGCCGACGAACAGCACGGCGATGTCGGTCCGGATGAGCCGCGGCTTGCCCGTCCTGCGCTCGGGATAGGACCAGACGAACCCCTTGTCGGCGACCCGGAAGTCGAAGCCGTCGCTGTCGATCTCCGTCACGTGAGGCAGGACCAGCGCGAGGTGGCGCACGTCGTCGGCGTCAGCCACCGAGGTCCCCCTCGGGTCGCGCCAGCCTCATACGCCCAGCTTAGACGCCGGTGCGGACAGTCCGATCCGGACGCCTTCGTTCGACTGCGTTCACCGCCGGGAGATCGTCGAAACCGAGCCGATCCGCCAGCTGTTCAACACGTGTCAGGGTGGCACGTGGCGGCCTGGTCAGGCTGCCGTTCGCAGTTCTGTGACGCTTGTGCTGCGTCGCAGGAATATCAGCGCCAGCGCTGTCACGAGCATGACCGCGGCGAGTGTTCCTCCAGCGAGGACGGACAACTGGACCCACGGGACAGGGACCCCCACCGGAGCGGTGACATCCCGCCCAGGCACACGCCCGGACCCCGGGGGTTGAACGGTTGTCCCGAAGAACCCCCTGGCTGCCAGCACCCCGGCTGCGGTAGCCAGGACGACGGTGGGCACGAGCGGAAGGAACACCTCGATCAACGTCGCCGCAGCGAGCACGCGGCGAGGCGTACCCGCGGCGGTCAGACTGGCCAGCGTCCGGCGGCGCGCGACGATGCCCTCCGCCGTGATGACCAGCAGTCCCGCGACGGCGACCCCGATGGCGACCAGGAGCGCGGTGTCCAGCAGCCGGAAGGTGTCGGCGTAGAACCCGTCGCTCGGGTCGGTGAGCAGCAGGAAAGTGGTGCGGGTGCCCTGGACCGCGGCTCCGAGCAGCACGGCCAGCAGCACTGCTGAGCTGGCGCGGCTTGCGGTGAAGGGCGCATCGATCATCCGTCGGGCGGCGATGAGCAGGGACGGGTGCCGCACCCGTGGCGCTAACCATGTACCGATGAGAAACGCCACGGAGGCGGATCCGAAGATCAGCCCGACGGCTGCGAGTACGAACAGCACCAGGGCGACCCCGCCGTAGAGCCCCAGACCGTCCTGCAGGTCCAATCGCAGGGTGGTGGCCACGGTCTCCCAGATGGCCAGGCCACCGGCTCCGGCGAGCAGGAGCACGATGGGCAGCAGCGTGGGGGGACGCGTGACCCGGTGATGGATGACTCCGAAGGGACTGATGGTGACCTGGCGCAGGGCCACCACACTCGCGGCGGTAGCGGCCAACGGTACGGCCAGGAGGGCCAACACGATGGACCACGCGGGCAGGGTGACGTCAGTGGGCAGGGTGTGCGCGGCGGTGCTCAGCGTCTCGACCATGCGAGTGACCTGCCCGTCGGACCCGATCTCGTCGGTGCTGATCTCGACCTCGCGGACCTGCGGTGAACCCAGCAGCGCGCGCCCCGCGAAGAAGGTGGTGGCTCCCAGCACCGCACCGATGACCCCCGCCAATCCTGTCTCCATCGCGGCGATGCGTCGTACGTCCGCGGGTGTCGCGCCGGCCATCCGCAGGGCCGCCAGCCGCCGGTCCCGCTGTGGCGCACCGACCCGGGTGCACTGGCCGACGAAGAACAGCACCGGCACACAGAGCAGGAGCAGCACGACGATGACTCCGGGTCGCAGCCCTGGCTGATTGAGCACATCTGCGGTGTACGGGCCGTCCCCAGAACCGATCGCGGCCACGCTCATGGCGAGGAGGAGGCCGGCCGTGGTGGCCGCCCCGCCCAGCGCGGTCAACACGATCCGCATCAGGTCCGCACGACCGCCGGTGGCCGCGAGCCGCAGACTCGTCGCAGGTCGTGGGCAGCTACTGCTCACGACCGACCCTCCTCGCGACCGGAAACCGAGGCCTCGTCCGCCGGGATCGGGTCGGGGAGGACGCCGTCACGCACCACGACCTCCCGGTCGCCGTACGCCGCTATGCGTGCATCATGCGTCACCAGGACCACGGTCGTGTCGGCCTCGCGTGCCACCCGGACCAGCTGGGTCATCACCTGCTCACCGGCCAGGGTGTCCAGCGCGCCAGTCGGCTCATCGGCGAACAACACCTCCGGTTCGGTGACCATGGCCCGGGCCACAGCGACACGCTGCGCCTGGCCACCGGACATCTCCGGTGGGCGCACCTTGGCCAGGTCGGCCACGCCGAACCGGTCGAGCCAGGTCGTGGCTGCCGTGATGGCAACTCCGCGGCGACGTCCGGACAGCAGCAAGGGCAAGGCAACGTTCTCCTCAGCGGTCAGTTCCGGCACCAGCTGTCCGAACTGGAACAGCACCCCGAACTGTTTGCGTCGCAGCCGTGATCGACTGGACTCGTTCTCTGCGGTGATGCAGCGTTCACCGAAGTGGACCTCACCGGCATCAGGGACCAGGATCCCTGCCAGGGTCAGCAGCAGCGTTGACTTGCCGGAGCCGGATGGCCCGGTCACCGCCAGGATCTCTCCTCGGCGCACCTCGAGGGTGACGCCGCGCAGCGCAGCTGTGCGGCCGTAGGAGACCACCAACGAACGGGCGCGCAGCATGCTCGAGTCGGGGCCCAGATGGCTTGGGGTCGGTTGTGTCGTGGAGGTGCGGTTCATGTCCCGATCTCCTTCTCGAGTGCGTGCACACGCTGTGACGCGGTCTCCATCCAGCTGAGATCCGCATCCAGGTGTGAGAGGGCGTAGTCGGCGGCGAGCACCTCGTGCAGTGACGAGCCGCCATCGGTCTTGACCCGGGTGTAGTAGCGCATTCGTTCCAGGTGCGCCCGCCGCTGGCGCCGCAGGTAGTCGGCGGCGGCAGCGGCGTCGCCGACCAACAGGGCGATGGTCACCTTGGTGGACAGCGGATTGGAGACATGCGGTGCGGGTGTCTCGATGTTTCTCAGCCAGGCGTGGATCTCGGTCCGGCCGGTGTCGGTGACCTCATACACCGTGCGGTCTGGTCCGTCGACACGGTGCACCGCCACCGGCTCCACCAGCCCTTGGCGGTGCAGCCGCTCCAGCGTCGTGTAGACCTGCCCGAACGCGAGTGGGCGCGCAGCCGGGAAGCGCTCATCGTGTTCCCGCTTGAGCTCGTAGCCGTGCCGCTGCCCCCGACTCAGCAGTCCCAACAACACATGGCCCGTCGACATGTGGACATCTATTCACATAGAGAATAGATACGTCAAGGATGGCGGCGTCTCTGGATGCGGTTACGAAGAGTGATCGCATCTCAGCCGTTCGACCGATGGCCCGGCCCCGTCCGGTTGATTTCGGGCTGGGCGGAAGACAACGGTCATCTGTGACGCGCAAAGTGATCCGGGGCGCGTCGAACGGAGTGAGGCGGAGGACTACGTGCGATCGACTGGGTTCACCGTGAGGACCGGCAGACGGGTTGCGGTCGTCCTGATGGCAACCGTGATGGCGGGCGTTGGCACCGCGCATCCGCGAACGCATGTCGACGCCCTTGCGACCACCCCCGCGAACATACCGACGGGGCAGTGGTTCGCCGACGACGAGTGGGGCGACGACGATTCCGATGAGGACGAGGACTCCTCGTCACAGGACGGCACCTGGAAAGCCGACAAGGACCTGGGCTCGCTGTTCACGATCGCGAAGCAGTACGGCGCCCAGAATGCGTGGGGCACCAGCGGCAGCGACAACCGCAAGATCCTCGGTACGGGTGTCGACGTGGCCGTGATCGACACCGGCGTCGCGCCTGTCGCAGGCCTCGAGGACCCGACCCGCGTCGTCAACGGTCCGGACCTGTCGTTCGAGAGCCAGTCACCGAACACCCGGCACCTCGACGGGTACGGTCACGGGACGCACATGTCGGCCATCATCGCCGGCCGCGATGCCGACATCCCTGCCGGAGGGGAGGACGACGCCAAGCACTTCGCCGGTGTCGCTCCGGGAGCACGGATCGTCAACCTCAAGGTCGGCACGGCCGACGGTGCTGCCGACGTGTCCCAGGTGATCGCGGCCATCGACTGGGCGGTGCAACACCGCAACTCCGGCGGTCTCAACATCCGCGTGATCAACCTGTCCTACGGCACTCGCTCCACCCAGTCCTACACCATCGACCCGCTGGCGCACGCGGTGGAGAACGCGTGGCGGCACGGCATCGTCGTGGTGACCGCGGCCGGTAACAACGGGCCCGGAACGGCACTCAGCATGCCGGCGGCCGACCCGTACGTCATCGCGGTGGGAGCCGTCGACCACGTCGGCACCGATACCTCCGACGACGACCGTGTGAGCGACTTCACCAACACCGGTACGCCGATCCGTCGACCCGACCTGCTCGCTCCCGGCAAGTCGGTGGTGTCGTTGCGCACGCCGGGCTCCTACGCCGACCGCTCGCACCCGGAAGGCCTGGTCACCGGTGACAGGCACCAGCGCTTCTTCCGAGGCAGCGGGACCTCACAGGCCGCTGCGGTCGTCAGCGGCGCGGTGGCCCTGCTCCTGCAACAGCGACCCAAGCTGAACCCAGACCAGGTGAAGCGGCTGCTCACCTCGACCGCTGACCGCCTCAAGAGCAGCCTCGACCCTGCGCAAGGTCGAGGCGTGCTCGACATCAAGGGCGCCCTTGAGGCGTCCACCCCGTCGGCCTTGTGGTCGCGTCAGACCTGGATACCGTCCACCGGCCTGGGAACCCTCGAGGCGTCCCGCGGTGACAACCAAGTCGTCGACCCGCTCAACGGGACTGTACTCACTGGTGAGGTGGACGCACTCGGGCAGCCCTGGGACGCCCGCTCCTGGTCGGCTGCCTCCAGCGCCGGTGAGGCGTGGTCCGGCGGCACCTGGAACGCCCGTAGCTGGTCTGGGGCCGACTGGACAGGTTCGTCGTGGACGGCTCGCTCGTGGTCGAGCGCCGAGTGGACCGCACGGTCGTGGTCGGGTGTCGACTGGTCGGCCCGTAGCTGGAGCGACGCTGTGTGGACCTCGTCCGGGTGGACAAGCCTGGACCTGTTGGCTCGGAGCTGGTCACAGGAGGCGTGGGCATCTCGGGCATGGCATGGAGACACGTGGGCCGCCAGCGACGTGTGGTGACGCCAGGCAAGCGCCTGCCCTCTCCGGATGTCGGCATCGCGCTGCTGGTCGCCACGATGCTGGCGGTCACTGTCGGTCTGTTCGTTGCGCTCGGCGACCAGCAGACGGCTTCCGTCGCTGAGCCGGGGATCCCGTGGTGGTTGTTGCTACCACTGTTCGCCCTCGCCGAAGTCGCGGTCCTGCATGTGCCCACCTCGCGAGGAGGAGCCCACACGCACTCGCTGCGCGAGCTGCCCAACGTGCTTGGTTTGGCGTTCCTGGCGCCCACGGCGTACCTTCTGGCGCACCTCGCCGGCACCGGTGCGGCCCTGCTGCTGCATCGAAGACAGCGTGGGACGAAGCTCGCCTTCAACCTCGCCCTGTTCTCCCTCGAGGTCGTCGTGGGGATCACCGCCTACCGGCTGGTCCTCGGTGACGCCTCGCCGGTCGATCCCCGCGGATGGCTGGCGGCGCTGACGGCGACGTTGCTCACCGACGTGCTCAGCGCGCTGCTCATTGCTGGGGTGATCGCGCTGCACGAGCGCGAGCTGGACCGCTCGGTGCTGGCACAGACGCTCACCCGCGGTTCGCTTGCGGTGGTGGCCAACACCGCTCTGGCGTGCCTGGTGGTCGTCCTGCTGGTCCTCGAGAGTTCCGCGCTGCCGTTGCTGGTCGTGGTCCTCCTGGTCATGTTCGTCACCTACCGCGCGTACCTGGTGCTCTGGGTGGGACACGCACGGGTACATCAGCTGTACCGCTTCGTGCAGGAGGCCGCCGACCTCACCGGGGCCGAGGAGCTGGTGACCGTGGTGCTGCGCGAGGCCCGGGACGTCATGCACGCCTCAGCAGCCGAGGTCGTGCTCCTCGACGGCAGGGGGCAGATCCGGAGACGAGCCCTGTCCGAGGAGGCACCTGACGTGGTCGAGACGGCTGAGCCGGTCCCCGAGGAGACCTGGTGGCACTGCGCGCTCGACGGTGAGGCAGTTCGCGCAGACGTCACCGAGTGCGACCTGCACGGGGCGGATTGTCGCGGCGGTGTGGCCGCGCCGCTGCGTCTGGCCGAGGCCGGGGTCACCGGTGTGCTGCTGGTGCACGACCGCACGGTGGATGTCGATCCCTTCACCCCTGAGGACGCACAGCTGTTCGCCACGCTGACGGCGCACGCCTCGGCCGCGTTGGACAACGCGTTCATGCTCGACAAGCTGCGCAGGGTCGCGGCGGAGCGCGAGCACCAGGCGATGCACGACACACTCACCGGTCTACCGAATCGTGCCGGCCTGTCGCAGCGGCTCGAAGCTGCTCTCGACGGCGGGACGCTGGCCCTGCTGCTGCTCGGTACGGACGACATCGCCCGCGTCGACGACGTGCTGGGCCATTCCTCCGGCATGGCGCTCCTGCGGCTCCTGGCGCAGCGGCTGGGCGAGGCCTCACCGGAGCCGGTGTACCGCCTGGAGGGCGACCAGTTCGCGGTGGTCCTCGCCGGACGCGCCGCCGGTGACGCTCTCGACCTGGCGGGTCGGCTGGTGGCTGCGCTGCGTCAGCCACTGTTGCTGGGTGCCGTCCCGCTGCACGTCACGGCCCGGGTCGGCATCGCTTGTGCACCCCTGGACGGCGCTGACGCCGAGGATCTGATCCGCCTCGCAGTCCTGTCCATGCACACCGGTGCACCTGGTGAGATCACGACGGCGCACGGCAAGGCGCTTGGGGTGCAGGACGGGCAACGTCGTCTCGTCCTCGCCGCGGACCTGTCCACCGCGCTCGACGAGGGAGGGCTGGAGGTCTGGTACCAGCCGCAGGTCGTCCTTCGCGACGGCACCCTGCACGGAGCCGAGGCACTGCTGCGGTGGCAGCACCCGACGTACTCGTGGGTGAATCCCGGCGAGATCGTGGATGTTGCCGAGCGCGCCGGCCAGCTGCTCAGACTCACGGAGATGGTTCTGGCCACCGCCCTGGAGCAGCGGGCGCGTTGGCAGCGGGACGGCCTGTCGGTGTCGGTATCAGTGAACCTGGCCGCACAGACGATTCACGAAGAGGACCTGGCCGAACGTGTTGCTCGACATCTGTGGGCCACCCGGACGCCGGCCCGTCTGCTCGTCCTCGAGGTCACCGAGAGCGGCGTCATGCGGGACTCCGAGCGCGGGCTGGCTGTGCTGCGGAGTCTCTCTCAGCTGGGGGTCGAGCTCTCCATCGACGACTTCGGCACCGGCCACAGCTCGCTGGCGTACCTGGACCGACTGCCCGTCCAGGAGGTCAAGATCGACCGCGCCTTCGTCCAGGCACTGGAGGGCCGGGAGCATGACAGCGCGGTGCTGCGTTCCACGATCGGGCTTGCCCACGAGATGGGCTTGCGCGTCGTGGTCGAAGGAGTCGAGGGGACAGAAGCGTTGCGCAAGGTCGAGGATCTGGGCAGCGATCTGGGGCAGGGTTACGTGATAGCACGGCCCATGCCCGGCGGTGACCTCTTCGCGTGGTGGACAGTCCGTCGGCACCCTCTTGTGTGCACGGGGCCAGACGACGCAGCCTCACGCTCGGTGAGATCAGTCGACGATTCCCGTCAACTCTGACCGGGCGGCGGAACACGGGTGTCAGGATGCAGCTGGCACCGCAGTCCTACCCCGAGACGGACTGCGGTGCCGCCACGTACCGCAGGATGCGTGCGGGGGCGGGCTAGCCTGGGACTCGTGACGTCCTCCCGCCCCCGCCCGCGCCGATGAGGGGCTCGTTGGCCCAACGACCGGCGAGACCCGGCGTCCCCGACGCGATCCGCGAAGCTTCGCGGCGGCGTACGTTCGCTGTCATCAGCCACCCCGACGCCGGCAAGTCCACGCTCACCGAGGCACTCGCGCTGCACGCCCGCGTCATCTCCGAGGCCGGCGCCGTGCACGGCAAGGCGGGACGCAGGACCACCGTGTCGGACTGGATGGACATGGAGAAGGCCCGAGGCATCTCGATCACCAGTACGGCCTTGCAGTTCACCTACGGCGACGCGGTCATCAACCTGCTGGACACCCCCGGCCACGCCGACTTCTCCGAGGACACCTACCGAGTGCTGGCCGCCGTGGACGCCGCTGTGATGCTCGTCGACGCCGCCAAGGGGCTGGAGGCGCAGACCTTCAAGCTGTTCGAGGTCTGCCGTCACCGGGGGATTCCGGTCATCACGGTGATCAACAAGTGGGACCGTCCCGGTCGGGATGCGCTCGAGCTCATGGACGAGATCCATGACCGCATGGATCTCCGACCGACACCACTGACCTGGCCAGTCGGCGCACCTGGCGACTTCCGCGGCGTTCTGGACCGCACCAGCGGTGAGTTCGTCCGCTTCACCCGTACGCCGGGTGGGTCCTCGGTGGCCGAAGAGGAGCGGATGGACGCAGCGGCCGCCCTCGAGGTCGAGGGGGAGGCGTGGACGACCGCGGTCGAGGAGCACGACCTGCTGCGAGCCGACGGAGCCGACCACGACCACGCCACGTTCCTGGCCGCGCGGTCGACACCTGTGCTGTTCGCCTCGGCGGTGCTCAACTTCGGGGTGGGACAGCTGCTCGAGGTGCTGGTCGACGTCGCTCCGAGCCCGACGCCGCACCCGAGCGTCGGCAGCGACGCCCGGCCCCTGGAGGAGCCGTTCAGCGCCTTCGTGTTCAAGATCCAGGCCGGCATGGACCCCCAGCACCGTGACCGGATCGCTTTCGCGCGGGTCTGCTCGGGGGTCTTCGAGCGCGGCATGGTCGTCAACCACGCCCAGACCGGCAAGCCGTTCGCCACCAAGTACGCGCAGGCCGTGTTCGGTCGCGACCGCGCCACCCTCGACCGCGCCTATCCCGGTGACGTCGTGGGCCTGGTCAACGCCGCGTCCATCGGGATCGGTGACACGCTCTACGTCGGTGCGCGCGTCACCTACCCGCCGATCCCGAGCTTCGCCCCGGAGCACTTCGCGGTCGCTACGGCCCGCGACTCCGGACGCTACAAGCAGTTCCAGCGGGGCATCGAGCAGCTCGGGGAGGAGGGTGTCGTGCAGGTGCTGCGCTCGGACCTGCGTGGCAACCAGTCACCGGTCCTGGCGGCTGTCGGCCCGATGCAGTTCGAGGTGTTCGAGCACCGGATGAAGAGCGAGTTCAACGCCGAGATCCGGCTGTCGCCGCTGGGGTACACAGTCGCCCGGCGCACCCGTCCCGAGGATCGGGCGCTGCTGGCGCAGCAGCGTGGTGTCGAGGTGCTCACCCGCTCCGACGGGATGCTGATAGCGCTCTTCCCAGAGCGTTGGCGGCTGGCCAACGTGCAGCGCGACCACCCCGCGGTCCTGCTGGACAGCCTGGTGGCCGACGTGACCGCTCGTTTCGATCCGCCCGCGGCGTGACGGATCTACGAGGCATGGACCGACCTGACACGAACCGACAACGATCCCGGCTGACCGGCCGGTGAGGCAGGGCTCGTAAGCCGCCTACCGGCTAATCTTTGCTCCCATGGCCCGCCGCTACTTCGTCTTCGCCTGCACGGTGGCAGCGGTGACTGGAATCCTGGCTGTGCTGGGGGCCTTCGTCCTGGACCTGCCGCTGCGGGATCCGGACGGCTTCGTCGGGCCGGCGTACATCCGGCTCCCCGCGATCGTCGTCGTGTTTCTGCTGCTGGACATCGCGCCCGCGCTGTTCAAGGAGATCCGACGGTCCCGTAACGTTCTGCAGTCGTTGCGCACGGTCGTGGTCACACGCTGGTCGTTGACCCGCTTGGGGCTGATCATCACCGGCCTGATCGCGTTCTACGTCACCTACGTGGGCTACCGCAACCTCAAGGGCTTCCTGCCGTTCGTACGCGACGACCACGCCGAGGTCGACTCCGCACTGCACGTGATCGACCGGGCGCTCTTCCTCGGCAACGAACCCGGTCCGGTGCTGCACGACCTGCTCGGGGTCGGTTTCACGGCCCACTTCCTGTCGTGGATCTACATCTCCTACCTGTTCTTCGTCCCGCTCTCGCTCGGTGCCGCACTGGTCTGGAGCCGCGACATACGTCGCGGTTTCTGGTACGTCACTGCACTGTGCCTGAACTGGTCGCTGGGCGTCGTCAGCTACTACATGCTGCCCTCACAGGGACCGATCTTCGCGTACAGCCAGTTCTACCGGGACCTTCCTGAGACCGGCGTCTCCGACCTGCAGGCAGCATTACTCGGCACCCGCCTCTATGTGCTCGCCGATCCGGGGGTGAGCACGTCGATCCAGGGCATTGCCGGCTTCGCGTCGCTGCACGTGTCGGTGGTGTTCACGGCGGCCCTGTTCTCGCACAAGGTCAGGGCCAACCGGTTGCTGCGCTACAGCCTGTGGGCCTACCTCGGCTTGACGATCGTCTCCACGATCTATTTCGGCTGGCACTACCTCCTCGACGACGTCGCCGGAATCGGGATCGGCTGGCTGTCCGTGGCGCTCGCGGCCCGGTTCACCGGTCACCATCGCGCCCGCTCGACGCGGGTGACCCCCGCGCGAGAGATGATCCAGACCCCCGGCCCGGGCAATCGCTCGCCTGGGAAACCGCCCGATCCTGCCTGAGCGGATCACTGACGGCCTGTCGCTGGTGTCATGCGTTCGGAGTGTGCCCATAATGGGCCGGGCCTGTTGCCCCCGTGCCGATGGAGATTCCTTCATGTTCTTCGACGACTACCCCCAATTCCTCGTCACCAGCGGGACCGGTGCCGAGCCCGCTGCGACCGCGGCCGAGTGCACGCGGCTCAACATCCGCCATGAGGCGATGATCGCGGAGCACGAGCACATCCTGCGGGGCAAGCGGGTCCTCGACATCGCCAGCCACGACGGTCGATGGAGCTTCGCCGCGCTCAAGGCAGGCGCGACGCACGTCACCGGTGTGGAGGCGCGACCTGAGCTCGTCACGCACGCGGATCAGAACTTCGTCCACTACGGCACGGACCCGAGTTCGTACCAGTTCCTCGAAGCCGACGTCTTCGACCTGCTCGAGGACCCTGCCGCCCGCCAGGTGGAGGTCGACGTGGTGATGTGTCTGGGGTTCATCTACCACACGCTTCGCTACCCCGAGCTGTTCACCGGCATCCGCAGGTTGAAGGCCGAGCACCTGCTGATCGACACCGCGGTGTACCCATCGAAGGAGAAGGTCGTCCGCCTGTTCGGCGAGGACGTCACCAAGCAGACGGCAGGCGCAGACAATCCGTACGCGCACGCCCAGCGCAACTTGACCGGCAGACCGTCGGTCTCGGCGCTCGAGATGATGTTGGACGTCTACGGCTTCGACGTCGTTGAGCGGGTGGACTGGCCGGAGTTCCTTCGCCAGCGCCACCCGACGGTGAAGAGCGCTCATCAGTACCGCCAGGGGCGCCGTCTCACGTGGTTGTGCCAGCAGCGCTGAAGTTGCCTGCCACGGTGACAGATGTGATCCCTGTGAATTCTGGTCACGTGTGGTGCCGATGGGGCACACTGTAGGTGGATCACCGTCATGATGCTTTGTCGATGCGGCCGCTGGGGAAGGCGAACCCGACAGACAAGGAGTGGTACCGGTGACCGTGACGACTCGAGGCGTTCTCTACGTGCACTCGGCGCCGTCGGCTCTGTGCCCGCATGTCGAGTGGGCAGCCGGCGGCATCTTGGGCGTGTCCGGCAGCTTGTCGTGGACTCCGCAGCCGGCCGCAGCCGGCACGTACCGCAGTGAGTTTTCCTGGCAGGGCGCCGCGGGTCGAGCCGCCGCACTGGCGTCCGCGCTGCGCGGATGGAGCCACCTGCGTTTCGAGGTGACCGAGGAGCCGACCTCGGGCACGGAAGGCGTCCGCTACTCCTACACCCCCGACCTCGGCATTTTCCACGCTGTCACCGGCATCCACGGGGACATCATGATTCCCGAGGACCGGCTGAAGGCCGCGTGCGTACGCTGCGCACTCGGCGAGAACACGCTCGAGCGGGAGATCGACAAGTTGCTCGGCAAACCGTGGGACGACGAGCTCGAGCCGTTCCGCTATGCCGGTGACGGAGCCCCGGTTCGCTGGCTGCACCAGGTGGTCTGAGCGGCGAGGGCGGCGCGCGAGGTACGGGCGGGCAAGCCCGAGCGCGGCATCCAGGTCTGAGCGAGCGCGGCATCCAGGTGTGAGCGTCGAACCTCAGCCGACCTCCACAACCGCTCGCGGCGTCGTCGCACCGCTCGTGGGGTCTATCAGCCGGAAGGCGTTGCGTCCGGTCACTCCGGTCTGCACGAAGGTGCTGAACGTGCCTCCGTCACCGGTCACCGCCTCGACCGGGGACTCCTCCGCCGGAAAATCTGACCAGATGTCGTCGCTGCGGCGCTGCACCTGGAGGGTGACACCGGCTCCCACCTCAGGCATTGTGCCGACGAGATCGATCTCGTCGAACGTCGCGACCTGCTGAGGGGACGCGCTCAGCCTGGCACGGTCGGGGTCACGAGTCACCCGATCGCTCGGCTCGTCGGTGGGTTCGGGAGCCGGCTCCGTCTCGCCCGTCTCGCTGGGCTGCTCAGAGGCGTCTGACGTAGCTGTTGACGTCGACTCGTCGCCGGCCCCGATATCGGCTGTGCGCACCGCGGCGAGCCCGAGACCGCCCACGAGCAGGCCGATCACCACCCCGACAGCGACGAGTCCCAGCACACTGAAGCCGATCAGCCGGTTGCGGGCGCCGTCCTCGGTGTCCTGGTCGAAGTTCACGGCACCAGTGTGTCAAGGCTGACGCGACACAGGAAATCTCACAGCGGAATGTTGCCGTGCCGGCCGCGCGTTGCCGGACTCGTCAGGGCTGCGGCGATCTCGCGGGCGATGGCCGTGCGGGACCCCTGCGGAGTGATCACCTCGTGCACGACGCCGATCTCGACCGCCCGGTCCACACCGCCGGCGATGCGTTCGTGCTCGGCCGCCAGCTCGGCTTCGATGGCTGGACGCAGGTCGGGCTGAACCTCGGTGATCCTGCGCCGGTGCAGGATGCGGACCGCGGCCACCGCCCCCATCACCGCCACCTCGGCACCGGGCCAGGCAAAGACCTTGGTCGCACCCAGCGACGCGGCGTTCATCGCGATGTACGCCCCGCCGTACGCCTTGCGGGTCACCAGCGTCACCCGTGGGACGGTGGCCTCGCCGAAGGCATGCAGCAGCTTGGCGCCGCGGCGCACGACACCGTCCCACTCCTGGCCGACGCCGGGCAGGTAGCCGGGGACGTCGACGATCACTGCCAGCGGCACCCCGAATGCGTCGCACATGCGTACGAATCGGGATGCCTTCTCTGCCGACGCGGAGTCCAGGCAGCCGCCCAGCCGCAGCGGGTTGTTGGCGATGACGCCGACGGTGCGACCACCGAGGCGTCCCAGCGTGGTGGTGATGTTCGGCGCCCAGCGGGCATGCATCTCCAGGCCGGTTCCGTCGTCGAGCAGGTCAGCGACCAACGGGTGCACGTCGTACGCTCGGCGGACCGACTCCGGCAGGGAGCCGGCCAGATCGACGTCCTCGACGGTGGCTAGGTCGAGCGTGCGCTGGTCGCCGAGCAGGCTCGCGAGGCGGCGCGCCTCACCGATCGCATGAGACTCGGAGTCGGCGAGCACGTGCACGACCCCGGAACGGCGCCCGTGCGGCTCGGGACCGCCGAGTCGCAGCATGTCGACGTCCTCGCCGGTGACCGAGCGGACGACGTCGGGGCCGGTGACGAAGATGCGTCCCTCCGGGCCGAGGATCACGACGTCGGTCAGCGCCGGGCCGTACGCGGCCCCACCTGCGGCAGGTCCGAGCACGCAGGAGACTTGCGGGATCCGGCCCGAGGCCAGTGTCATGGCGTGGAAGATGAGTCCCACGGCGTGCAGAGACAGCACGCCCTCAGCGAGCCGGGCTCCACCGGAGTGCCACAGCCCGACGATCGGCGCCTCGTCAGCCATGGCGCGCTCGTAGGCGCGCACGACCACCTTGCATCCGTCGTGACCCATCGCGCCGCCCATCACGGTGGCGTCGGAGCAGAAGGCGACACTGTGCGTCCCCTCGATGGTCCCGACCGCTGCCAGCATGCCGCTGGTGTCGTCCTCGCTGATCAGCTCCAGCGTGCCCTCGTCGAAGAGTGCTGCCAACCGGTGGTTCGGGTTGCGCGGGTCCTCGTCACGCGGCAGCTTCGCGGGCCGGGCGGGTGCGGTGGGCGTCGTGGTCATCTGGTCTCCAGCAAGAGGGTCCGGGTCAGACCGTCGTGAAGGCGATGGCGACGTTGTGACCGCCGAAGCCGAAAGAGTTGTTGAGTGCGGCGATGTCGCCGTCAGGCAGCTCGCGCACGCTGGTCGCGATGTCGAGCTCGACCGCCGGGTCGAGGTCGTCGAGGTTGATCGTGGGAGGCACCTGGCGATGGTGCAGGGCCTTGATTGTTGCGATCGACTCCAGCGCTCCCGCGGCACCGAGCAGGTGCCCGGTCATGGACTTGGTGCTGGTCACCACGACGTCGTCGGCGGCATCGCCGAGCGTCGCGTGGATCATCAGACCTTCGGCGATGTCACCCTGTGGTGTGGAGGTGGCGTGCGCGTTGATGTGCTGGATGTCGCCCGCGGCCAGCTTGGAGTCATACAGCGCACGTGCGATGGCACGGGTACCGCCGCGTCCGGCGGGGTCTGGCTGGGCGATGTCGTGGCTGTCCGCAGTGATGCCGGCACCGGCCACGCAGGCGTACACCCGGGCGCCTCGCGACGAGGCGTGCTCGGCGGACTCGATGACCAGGACCCCGGCACCCTCACCGAGCAGGAACCCGTCACGGGCGAGGTCCCAGGGACGGGACACCAGCGCAGGGTCGTCGTCGCGCTTGGACAGCGCCATCATGTTGGCGAACGCCGCCATCGGCAGTGGGTGGATCGCTGCCTCGGTGCCGCCGACGATGACGATGTCGGCGCGTCCCAACCGAATCATGTCAATCCCGAGCGAGATGGCCTCGTTGCCCGACGCACACGCCGACACAGGGGTGTGTACGCCGGCCTGCGCGCCGTACAACAGCCCGATGTTCGCGGCCGGGGAGTTGGGCATCAGCATGGGCACGGCGAGTGGGGACACCCGACGCGGACCCTTGGCCAGCAGGGCGTCGTAGTTGGACAGCAGCGTGGTGACCCCACCGATGCCCGAGGCGATGACGACCCCGAGGCGCTCCGGATCCAGCTCGGTACCGGGCAGACCGGCGTCGGTCCAGGCCTCCTGGGCCGCGACGACCGCGAACTGCGCCGAGCGGTCCATGCGCCGCGCCTTGACACGGTCGAGCACCTCGGCTGGTTCCACGGCCACTTCGGCCGCGATCCGCACCGGCAGCTGCTCGGCCCAGTCATGCTCGAGACGGTTGGCGCCGGAGCGTCCGGCGAGCATGCCTTCCCAGGTCGAGTCGACGTCACCACCCAGAGGTGAGGTGGTGCCCAGGCCGGTGACGACGACGGTGGTGGGACTCATCTGCTGTTCACTCCAGACTCGTACGTCGGGGACGTCCGCCCGTACCGCTGGCCGGGCCAGGGGTACGGGACGAACGCTCGTTGTCAGGCTTGGGCACGCTCGATGAACGCGACGGCGTCACCGACGGTCTTGAGGTTCTTGACCTCGTCGTCGGGGATCTTGACGTCGAACTTCTCCTCGGCCTCGACGACGACCTCGACCATCGAGAGCGAGTCGACGTCGAGGTCGTCGGTGAACGACTTGTCGAGCTGGACGTCCTCGGCGGGAATGCCGGCGACATCGTTGACGATCTCGGCGAGGGTCGAGCGGATGTCCTCGGTGGTTGCCATGGGGGCTCCTTCGGGTGGTGGCTACGGCGTGCGGGTGGAATGGGTGCTGCGTGGACGCATGGTCCGGGCAGTGCGCGGGTCACCGGCGGTTCAGGGGATGGTCACCACCTGGGCGGCGTAGGCGAGACCGGCTCCGAAGGCGATGAGCAGTGCCTTGTCGCCGGGCTTGACCTGCCCTTCGTCGATCAGCCGGTGCATCGCCAGCGGCACGGAGGCCGCCGAGGTGTTGCCCTGCTCGGCTATGTCGCGGGCGATGACGACCCGCTCCGGCAGCTTGAGCGTGCGGGCCATGGCATCGGTGATGCGCATGTTGGCCTGGTGGGGGATGAACGCGTCGAGGTCGTCGACGCTCAGCTCGGCGGCAGCGAGCGCCTGCTGGGCGACCTTGGCCATGGCGAAGGACGCCCACCGGAAGACTGCGCTGCCCTGCATCTGCAGCGCCGGCCACTCCTTGTCGGGCGTCGCGAAGACGTCGTCCCACGCGACGGTCTGCCGGATCAGGTCGTACTGCTCACCGTCCGCGCCCCAGACGACCGGGCTGATGCCTGGCTCCTCGGAGGGTCCGACCACGGCGGCGCCTGCCCCGTCGGCGAAGATGAACGCCGTTCCCCGGTCGACGGGATTGGTGATGTCGGACAGCTTCTCCACCCCGATCACGAGGACGTGCCCGGCAGACTCACCCTTCACCATGTCCGACGCCAGTGCGATGCCATAGCAGAATCCAGCGCAGGCGGCTGACACGTCGAAGGCGGCTGCCGGGGTGGCGCCGAGTTGGTGACTGATCATGGCGGCCGCGGCGGGCGTCTGCATCAGGTGCGAGACGGTGGCCACCACGACGGCATCGATCTGATCTGCGCCGATGCCGGCGTGCTCGAGTGCGTCGTTGGCCGCCTCCACCGACATCGAGATCACCGTCTCGTCGGGCCCGGCGATACGCCGCGAGGTGATGCCCGAGCGGGTCTTGATCCAGTCGTCGCTGGAGTCGATCCGGTCCACGATCTCGGAGTTGGGGACCGAGCGGATCGGGCGGTACGCGCCTACGCCGAGGATGCGTGCGTGGGTGCTCATGAGCCGGCCTCCGGGTGCAGACGGACGAGCGGTTGGCCGGGCGACACGATGTCGGTGTCCTCCGCGAGCCACTCCACGATACTGCCGCCGTGCGGAGCGACCACCGGGATCTCATCACGGAGGCTGGTGACCACACCGATCTGCTGACCGGCGATCAGCATCGTGCCCTCCGGCAGGCCGTCGGCCAGGGTGAACGTGCCTTTGGCGGGGGCGATCACCAGGCGCCAAGTGGGCGAGTTCAGCAGATGGGAGTCCGAGGCGTGCTCGTCCACGAACGCCCGGGCGTCGTCCAGCTGGTCGGGGGTCTTCAGCGCGAACGTCTCCACCCCCTTCATCGCCCGTCTGGCGATGCCCGTGAGGGTCCCAGCCGGTGGCATCTCCAGCAGGCCGGTCACACCGAGATCGAGCATTGTCTGCATGCACAGGTCCCAACGGACCGGGTTGGCCACCTGGGTCACGAGGCGCTCGAGCACCTCGGGACCCGAGTGCACGACCTGACCGTCCCGGTTGGAGATGAGTCGGGTTCGGGAGTCATGGGTGGAGACGGCGCGGGCGAGCGAGCTGAGGTGCTCGACCGCTGGCGCCATGTGCTGAGTGTGGAACGCGCCGGCCACCGAGAGCGGCGCCAGTCGCGCCTTGGCGGGGACGTCGTCGGCCAGGGCTTCCAGCTCGTCCTGCGTACCGGCGGCGACGACCTGGCCCGGGCCGTTGTCGTTGGCGGCCGTCAGGCCGTGCCTCTCGAGTGTGGCGAGCACGTCGTCGCGGTCTCCTCCGAGCACCGCGGTCATGGACGTCGGGGTCGTCGCCGACGCCCGTGCCATGGCCTGGCCGCGCTCACGGACGAGCACCATGGCCTGCTCCGCAGTGATCACTCCGACGCCGGCGGCGGCTGTGATCTCACCGACGCTGTGACCGCTGGTGGCGCCGATGGCGCTGTAGGCGTCAGCGGGGTGCGGGAAGACCGACAGGGCCGCGACGAGGCCGGCAGACACGAGCAGCGGCTGGGCGATGGCGGTGTCACGGATGGTCTCCTGGTCGACCTTCGTGCCGTAGTGCGCCAGGTCGAGCCCGGCGACGACGGACAGCCACTCGAACCGAGTGGCGAACGTGGGGTCCTCCAGCCACGGTTCGAGGAATCCGGGGGTCTGGGCGCCCTGACCCGGCGCGACGATGACGAGCACGGGACCAGCCTGCCGGTCGGTGTCGTCTGTAGCGGGACCTGAACGGACGAAAGTCCTCGGCAACTTTTGTAGGTTTCCTACAGTGATCGCCGCTGGGTGCCCGGCCCGTCGACCTGTGGTGCCAGCAACCGGCCCAGGGTGATGGCCACCCGGAGGGTGTAGGCGTCGCGAGGGTCACTGGGGCACAGCCCCGTCAGCAGCTCGATGCGTCTCAAGCGGTAGCGCACGGTGTTGGCGTGCACGATCAGCGCCCGCGCTGACCGCTCGACCGAGCAGCTGGCGTCGACGAACGCGGACGCGGTGTCCAGCAGCACTGCGTCGTTGGCCAGCAGGGGCGTATAGACCGAGGAGACCAGCTGGTGGCGTGCGTGCCCGTCGCCGGACAACGATCGCTCCGGCAGGAGGTCGTTGGCGGCTACCGGTCGCGGTGCGCGCGGCCACCCTGGCGCCGCCCGCAAGCCCGCCACGGCCGCGCGAGCCGAGACGTTGGCGGTGAGCATGTCCTCGACGAGCGGCCCGACCACCACCGGACCGGCACCGAAGTGCTCGACAACAGCGGCGCCCGCCTTGTCCGGGTCGTCCACGCCGCCGAGCACGACCACGAGCCGGTCGCCCTGCACGGCACACAGCGAGTCCATGCCGATATGCCGGGCGGATCGGCGCACGGACTCGATCACTGCCTGCGGGCCGCTTTCCGCGCCGTCCGGGGCGTGCCCGAGCACGACCGTGACCAGCGACGAGGACTCCCAGCCGAGCGCAGCGGCCCGCGATCGGACCGCCTCGTCGGCCTCGCCCCGCAGCAGCGAGTCGACGACCAGCGCCTCCAGCCGAGCGTCCCAGGCGCCGCGCAACTCCGCGGCACGGGCGTACACCTCCGCCGCTGCGAAGGCGACCTCGCGGGAGAAGTACAGGATCGCCGTCCGGACGGTGGCCCCGTCGGTAGGACCGAGGAGATCCTCGACCTGCTCCTCGACCACCGAGATCGTCATCCGGACCATGGTGACCGTCTGCTCCAGCGACACCACGCGGGTCAAGGCCGTGGGGGCGATGCCGAAGACGTACCCGGGGGAGTGGTCCTCATCGGTGCCGGGTTCGCGATACCAGCGCACGAATGCGCTGATGCCGTTCTGCGCGACCACGCCGATCCACGAACGGTCGCTGGCCGACAGGTCGCGGTACCAGGGCAGCTGTGTCTCCATGCGGGCCAGGGTGGCGGCCGCCAGGGGACCGACGGCCTTGGCCAGACGGTCCGCGACGCGATCGGTGCCGACCATGACCCCACCTTAGTGACGCGGGGTACGGCGTGTGGGTACCGGCGGCGGGGGCCAGGATGGTGGCGTGGACCCCGTCACGACGTTGCACCGCATCGGTTACCTGCTGGAACGTTCGGGTGGTGACACCCGTCGCGTGCAGGCCTACCGTCGAGCCGCCCGGGTGCTCGCCGAGCTCGATCCGGACGAGGTGGCGCGGCTGAGCCGCACTGGCAAGTTGACCGATCTGGAGCACATCGGACCCAAGACAGCGGCGGTGGCGCGCGAGGCGCTCGCCGGTGGGTCCAGCTTCCTCGGCGAGCTGGAGGCACAGGCACAGGCCGAGCCGTTGGCCACCGGAGGGGCGGACGTATGGGCGGCGCTGCGGGGCGACCTGCACCTGCACTCGGACTGGTCTGACGGCGGCAGCCCGATCGCCGAGATGGCGCAGGCAGCCCGCGAACTCGGACACGCCTACATCGTGCTGACCGACCACTCGCCGAGGCTCACGGTGGCGAACGGCTTGTCGCCGCAGCGGCTGCGGCGACAGCTCGAGGTGGTCGCGGCGTTGAACGAGTCGATGTCGCCCTTCCGGATCCTCACCGGCATCGAGGTCGACATCCTCGAGGACGGCTCGCTGGACCAGGAGCCGGACCTGCTCGAGCAGCTCGACATCGTCGTGGCCAGCGTGCACTCCAAACTGAGGATGGAACGCGACCCCATGACCCGGCGCATGGTGGTCGCGGTGTCGAACCCTCGCGTCGACGTGCTCGGCCACTGCACCGGGCGGCTGGTCGAGGGGGAGCGGGGGGTGCGTCCGCCCTCCCAGTTCGACGCCGACCTGGTCTTCACGGCGTGTGCCAGGTTCGGTACCGCGGTGGAGATCAACTCCCGGCCCGAGCGACGTGACCCGCCCGGCGACCTCATCGAGCTGGCGTTGAAGCGGGACTGCGAGTTCTCCATCGACACCGACGCGCACGCGCCCGGGCAGCTGGAGTTCCAGGCGTATGGAGCCGAGCGGGCGCAGGCCCACGGCGTACCCGCGGATCGGATCGTGAACACCCGGGACGCCGACGCGCTGCTGGCCTGGTCCACCGCCCGGCGCGAGGGCTGACCGTCCCCCGGAGACGCCGCCCGCGGTGATCTGCGCACAGGGGTGAGTGCTCCTAGAGTCGACGGCATGTCGGTGTCGCACGAAGAGGTCGACCTGCTTGTCATCGGCAGCGGACCGGCGGGTGTCAGCGCCGCCGCGGCGTTCGGTGAGCACGGCGGCAGCGCCGTGGTGGTCAGCGAGGACGTGGACCGGCCCTACCAGCGGCCACCGCTGTCAAAAGACCATCTGCGGGGCGAGAGCGTCGACGACGACTTGTGGATGGACAGGCCCGAGTCCGTCACCTTCCGTCACGGTCAGCGGGTCGTCGGTCTCGATCCACGCGGACGCACGGCCCTGCTCGACGGTGGAGGCACTGTCGGCTTCGCCGGCTGCGTGCTCGCCACCGGCTCGGAGCCGCTGACGCTCCCGGTGCCCGGTGGCGAGTTGCCGGGTCTGCTGCGCCTGCGTTCCCTCGCTGACGAGCGGTTGTTGCGCAGCACGGCTGCCCGTGCCGGATCGGCAGTCGTCGTCGGGTCGGGCTTCATCGGCTGCGAGGCTGCTGGGTCGCTTCGCGCGCTCGGTTTGGACGTCACCGTCGTTTCCGCCGAGGCGCTGCCGCAGCAGGATCGCCTTGGGCCCGAAGCCGCCGAACGGATCGCCGGCTGGCTGAGGGATCAGGGTGTCGCGCTACGGGGCGGCGTGTCGGTGGAAGCGCTCGAAGCCCGTGGCGAAGGCTTTACGCTGCGCCTGGGAGGACACGGCGAGCTTGCCGCCGACCTGGTCCTCGTGGCTGCCGGGGTACGGCCGCGGGTGGCCCTGGCCGCGGCAGCCGGCCTGACCGTGCGTACGGGCCGGGTGGTGGTCGACGAGCGGATGCGCACGTCGTCGACGCACGTCTTCGCCGCCGGGGACATCACCTGGGCGTACAACCCGACCGCTGGGCGGCGGTTGTCCGTCGAGCACTGGGGTGAGGGGCTCGCCATGGGTCAGGTCGCCGGCATCTGCGCCGCCGGCGGTGACGCGGCATGGGGCGAGGTACCCGGCTTCTGGTCCGAGATCGGCGGTCGCACGCTGAAGTACGCCGCATGGGGCGACGGCTTCGACAGCGCGGCGCTGACGGACCACGGCGATGGCGCGTTCACGGTCTGGTACGGCCGCGCCGGGGTCACGGTCGGAGTGCTGACCCAGGACGCGGACGACGACTACGAACGTGGCAGCCAGCTCGTCGCCTCGGCCGCACCGGTGCCCCCCCGCTGATTACCCCCAGCGGGAGGTCAGGCGTCGGTGCCCTCCTGCTCGACACCGGCCACCGCAGTCGGGTCGTCGATGCACAACCGCTCGAACGCCTCGCACACGACCTCGTGCTTGACCTCGCCGCGATGGGCGAGGGTCTGCAGGGCGGACACGACTATCGACTCGGCATCGATCTGGAAGTAGCGCCGTGCGGCGGCGCGGGTGTCGGCGAACCCGAAGCCGTCGGCGCCAAGCGACTGCCAGTCGTTGGGAGCCCATCGAGCGATTTGGTCCGGCACGGCCCGCATGTAGTCGCTGACCGCGAGGGCCGGGCCGTGCGTCCCTGACAGCTTCTCCGTCACGTACGCGGTGCGCGGTGCCTCCCCCGGGTGGTTGAGGTTCCACTTCTCCACGGCGACCGCGTCCCGAGCCAGCTCGTTCCACGAGGTCACCGACCAGACGTCGGCGGCGACCGAGTAGTCCTGGGCCAGGAGGTGCTGCGCCTGCAGTGCCCACGGCATGGCCACCCCCGATGCCAGCAGCTGGATGCGGGGCACGTCGTCCTTTCCGGCGATGTCCTGCGCGCGGTAGAGGTACAGGCCGCGCAGCAGGCCGTCGACGTCGAGGTCATCGGGCTCCGCCGGCTGCACGGCGGCCTCGTTGTAGACGGTGAGGTAGAACATGACGTTCTCGCCATGCGGTTGCTCCTTGGTGCTCCCGTACATCCGCGAGAGGCCCGCCTGCACGATGTGCGACAACTCGTACGCCCAGGCCGGGTCGTAGTGCACCGTGGCCGGATTGGTCACCGCGAGCAGCGGAGAGTGCCCGTCGGCGTGCTGCAGCCCCTCACCTGTCAGCGTGGTGCGACCCGCGGTAGCGCCGATGAGGAAGCCGCGGCCGAGCTGGTCTGCCATCGCCCAGATCGAGTCACCGGTGCGCTGGAAGCCGAACATCGAGTAGAAGATGTACACCGGGATCATCGGCTCGCCATGGGTGGCGTAGGAGGTCCCCGCCGCGATGGTGGAGGCCATGGCCCCGGCCTCGCTGATGCCCTCGTGCAGTAGCTGGCCCTGTGCGGACTCCTTGTACGCGAGCAGCATCGAGCGGTCGACGGACTCATAGTTCTGGCCGTGCGGGCTGTAGACCTTGGCGGTCGGGAACATCGAGTCCATGCCAAAGGTGCGGTACTCGTCGGGAGCGATGGGCACGAGTCGCTTGCCGATCTCCGGGTCGCGCATCAGGTCGCGCAACAGGCGCACCAGCGCCATTGTGGTGGCGATCGGCTGCTTGCCGGATCCCTTCTTGAGCTCGGCATAGACCTTGTCTCCGGGCAGCTTGACCGGCACCGGGTCGACCTTGCGCTTCGGGATCGAACCGCCGAGCTGCCGACGCCGATCCAGCATGTACTGGATCTCGTCGCTGTCGTCGCCAGGGTGGTAGTACGGCGCGATCTCGGACTCGTCGATCTGCTCGTCAGTGATCGGCAGGTAGAGCCGGTCGCGGAAAACCTTGAGGTCGTTCTTGTTCAGCTTCTTCATCTGGTGGGTCGCGTTCCTGCCCTCCAGTGAGTCGATGGTCCAGCCCTTGATCGTGTGGGCCAGGATCACCGTCGGCTGGCCGACGTGCTCGGTCGCGCTCTTGAAGGCCGCGTAGACCTTGCGATAGTCGTGGCCACCGCGCGGCAGCTTCTCGATCTGGTCGTCAGACAGGTGCTCGACGAGCTTGGCCAGCCGCTTGTCCACGCCGAAGAAGTGTTCGCGGACGTAGGAGCCCTTCTCCACCGAGTACGTCTGGAACTGACCGTCGGGCGTGCGGTTCATCTGGTTGACGAGCACGCCGTCGACGTCGCGGGCGAGCAGGTCGTCCCACTCGCGGCCCCACACCACCTTGATGACGTTCCAGCCGGCGCCACGGAAGGTGGACTCCAGCTCCTGGATGATCTTGCCATTGCCGCGGACCGGACCGTCGAGCTGCTGCAGGTTGCAGTTGACGATGAACGTCAGGTTGTCCAGCTCCTCGCGCGCCGCCACACCGATCGCACCGAGCGACTCGACCTCGGCCATCTCGCCGTCACCGAGGAACGCCCACACGTGCTGTTGCGAGGTGTCCTTGATGCCACGGTTCTGCAGGTAGCGGTTGAAGCGCGCCTGATAGATCGCATTGATGGCTGTGAGCCCCATCGACACGGTCGGGAACTCCCAAAAATCGGGCATCAGACGTGGGTGTGGGTAGGACGACAGGCCCTTGCCGGCGCCCTGGGAGACCTCCTGGCGGAAGTTGCTCAGCTGCGACTCGTCCAGCCGGCCCTCGAGGTACGCGCGGGCGTACACACCGGGGGACCCGTGCCCCTGGATGAACACCTGGTCGCCGCCACCGGGGTGCTCCCGGCCGCGGAAGAAGTGGTTGAAGCCCACCTCGTACAGGCTCGCGGACGACTGGTACGTCGCGATGTGCCCGCCCACGCCGAGACCCGGCCGGTTGGCCCGGGACACCATGACGGCGGCGTTCCACCGGATGAAGGCCCGGATGCGACGTTCGATGTCCGCGTTGCCGGGGAACCACGGCTCCCGCTCGGGGGGGATCGTGTTGAGGTAGTCGGTGCCGCGCAGCGCGGGCACACCGACGTTGCTCTCACGGGCACGCTCGAGCAGTCGCAGCATCACGTACCTGGCGCGTTCACGGCCGCGCTCCTGGACCAGGGCGTCCAGCGAATCCACCCATTCCTGGGTCTCGTCTGGGTCGATGTCTGGCAGTTGGGTGGGCAGTCCCTCGTGAATGATGGAGGGCCGCTCAGAACGCTCGGCGGGGGTTGCCACGCTCGTCCTTCCGTAGCTCTGACGTGTCGAGAGCAGCCGCCGGAATCAATGGAGACGGCCAGTCACCCACCAGTGTTCCACTCCGCGTCATGCACTTCATCTCCACCGTCGGTACGGGAGTCCGTCGGGTCGTCTCGACGGACCGGCGACCGACCGTGGCCGTGGCCCCCACATGCAGATCGACCTCGTTGTGCATCGGTCCGTCGAACGGGCTCTGCACGGACTAGTGTGACCTGAACTCGGACGGGTAGCGGCCCGACCGCTGTCATGAGGAGGAGTGTCTGTGAGCACCACCGCGGACCACGCGGACGTCCAGCGTTCGATCGAACGGATGGGTTTCAAGTCCGGAACGGTGGTTCAGGAGCTCGGCTGGGACGACGACGTCGACGAGGACTTGCGGGAGGCCATCGAGACGGTGTGCGGCGCAGAGATGGTGGACGGTGACCACGGTGACGTGGTCGACGTCGTCGTCCTGTGGTGGCGCGACGGTGACGGCGACCTCGTCGATGCACTCGTGGACTCCTTGACCGACCTGGTGGGCGGGGGAGCGGTTTTTCTGCTCACGCCGAAGGTCGGGCGCCCGAGCTACGTGGATGCCGCTGACGTCGCTGAGGCCGCGCCGGTCGCCGGACTGTCGACGACGACCACTCAGGCAGCCGGGCCGCACTGGTCGGCCACCAAGCTGGTCGCCCCCAAGAGTGCTCGGCGCTGACTCTCGGGGCGTACCCAGGTTCCGGTCGCGCTGCGCAAGGAATCCAGCCTACTTTGGCTGTTGCGGTGGCGCGGTGGCCCTGTTGTGGTGTTCCATGATCGTGTTGAGGCCGCCGGTGACCCGAGACTCCGGCGGTCTCGACCTGTCCCCGGCGATCCTCGTCCAGGTCACGGGTCGACTGCACGCCGCAACGACTACGCTCGGTGTCCGTTCGGTCCCGTAGCTCAATGGCAGAGCATCCGGCTTACACCCGGTGTGCGCAGGTTCGATTCCTGTCGGGACTACCGGCGAGTTCGACGTCCTCGGGGCCACGGTGACGTGGGCTGAGGCCGTTCACGATGCGAAACCGGCCGGGCGCCGCTACCTTCGAGCGGTCGGCACGACAACGTGGACCCACAGGTTCACGCACCCGAGTCCGAAGGAGCGATCGTGGACCCCATCGTCTGGATCATCATCGGCATCATCGCCCTGGCCGTCGTGGTCGCGCTGGTAGTCGTTGCCATGCGCAAGCGCAAGGAGCAGCAGCAGCACGACAAGCGGGTCGAGGCGCAAGGTATGCGTGAGGAGGCGGCGGCACGGAACTCTGACGTGAGCCGGCGGGAGGCGGAGGCCGCCGAGGTCGACGCCCGCGCACGCAAGGCTCGCGCTGAGGCCGACGCCCGTACCGCCGAGGCACAGAAGCTCGAGCACAGCGCGCAAGAACGCCAGGGTGACGCCGCGACGTCCCGACGCGACGTGGACGAGCGCCGTCGACAGGCCGATGAGATCGACCCGGATCACACTGGACCGGAGGCCGAACGCCCGGCTGAGGGTCCTGCCACGACACCCGATCGGGCAGGCGGCCGGCACAGCGACGACGACCGGCACAGCGACGACGACCGGCAGGGCCGGCGGGACAAGCGCCTCCCTCCAAACGATGACCGACGATGATCTGAGGCCTCAGCCCTTGCTGATCGTGACGTAGTCGATCTCGCCCGGGTGCGAGACAGCCCTCGACCCGAGGGCTGTCCGGTCGTACGGGGTGACGGGTCCGGCGTCAGGCCTGCCGGGCGTTGTTGTCGCTGGTGTTGATCGAGCCGTTCACACCGTTGGGGAAGAAGCCACCCTTGCGGCTCCGCTCCGGCGTGAGGTAGACGACGTTGAGCACCTCGCCTGCCGTCCGGCTGAACACGATCGAGTTCCTGTCCGTCGGGACGAGGTTCGCGCGATTCTTCCTGCCGATGCCCTGGTCCAGGTCGGACTTGCCGTCGAGTGAGTCACGCGCCCACGAGATGCGGCGAGCGGCCATCACGAGACCCTTGGCGTACAGGTTCGTGCGGATGATGCCTGCGTGGTACGCCTCGACGGCCAAGATGCCGGCGGCCGCCTCCAGGAACGTCTTGTTGCTGATCAGCGGGGCCGCGCCCTTGTAGGCCGTGACGCCGACGTCCTCGAAGATGAACGCAGCCAGCAGGAAGTTGTTCTCGTTGGCGTACGGGTCGAAGGTCTGCTTCGGCCCGATCAGGCCGGCTGCGCGAGCGGCGGCCGTGAAGCTCTTCTTGATGTCGATCTTGGGGCGAGCCACCTTCGCCGAGCCCAGCGCCGAGCGCAGGAACTTGACGTGGTTGATCTCGTCCGCCGCGATCTCACGGGCGTAGGAGCGGACGGCCTTCGATTCGAAGTTCACCTGCCGCCCCCCGATGACGCCGCCGCGGCGGCCCTTGCCGGTGGTGATGCTCTCCGGCAAGCCACGGCCGAACACGGCGTGGGCGTAGAACTCCGCCTCGAGGTACTCGAGGTTCAGGGCGAAGTTCAGGACTGCTCCGTCGCTGGGAGCCGCGACCGCGGATCCTGCTCCGAGAGTGGTGGCCGCACCGGCGCCCACCACACCGAGACCGGCCAGACCGGCCGTCTTGAGGAAGTTGCGGCGGTCCGCGTCGTTCTCCGCGCTCCGCTCGATCATGTCGACAACTGTCGCCTTACCGAACATGGGTACTCCTTGTGTAGGACATGCTCCAATGACTTCGCCTGGTGGGGAGCCGGCTCCGTGAAGCTCCGGAGTGCGGCGTCGTCCACCCGTACCGCCGTGACAGGTGGACCCCGGAACCACACGACCGCGTGGACCTTCCCGGCTGCGTCGAACTGCGCAACCGACACGCACTGGACAGTAGTCCCTGATGCCGGTCGTCGCCCAACGTGGTGGGTTTCTTTTTCTTGGCCTGTACACCGCGTCAGCTCTGCACCGCGGTCGGTAGCCTGCGCGGGTGCCTGCCGAACTGACTCTTGCCGAGACCGTGGCGACCATCCACCGGATGTACGACCCAGCGCACGCGGACACCTGGGACGCCGTCGGACTGGTGACCGGCGACCCCGCCTCACCGGTGCGGCGCGTGTTGTTCGCCGTGGACCCGGTGCAGGCGGTGATCGACGAGGCTGTGGCCTGGGCCGCCGACCTGCTCCTCGTGCACCACCCGCTGTTGCTCAAGCCGGTGCACTCGGTGGCCGCGACGACACCCAAGGGTCGAGCCGTTCACAGCCTGATCCGCGAGGGCATTGCCTTGCTGGTGGCGCACACCAACGCCGACGCGCCCGCGGCCGGCGTGTCCGACGCGATGGCGCAGGCGTTCGGTCTGGTGGACCCTCGTCCCGTCGATCCAGCTCCGGCACCGCCCATGGACAAGCTCGTCGTGTTCGTGCCGCACGACGACGCAGCCCGGTTGGGGGAGGCCCTCGCAGATGCCGGCGCCGGTCAGGTCGGTGACTACGACCGGTGTGCGTTCAGCTCGACGGGGATCGGCAGCTTCCGGCCGGGCCCGGGTGCCCGACCCACCGTCGGCGTCGTCGGCCGGCTCGAGCAGGTGCCCGAGACACGGCTGGAGATGGTGCTGTCCCGAGATCGCCGGGATACGGTCCTGCAGGCCCTGATGTCCAGCCACCCGTACGAGGAGCCGGCGTACGACCTGCTGGAGATGGCTGATCTGCCCGGAGAGTCCGGTCACGGACGAGTAGGGCGGTTGGCTGCGCCCAGCACGCTGGGGGACTTCTGCGAATCGGTGGTCTCGTGCCTGCCCGCCACTCACAGCGTCGTGCGGGTGGCGGGTGACCTCGACCGCCGGGTGCAGACCGTTGCGCTGTGCGGCGGCTCGGGCGACTTCCTGCTCGACGCGGTGCGCGACGCCGGGGCCGACGTCTACGTGACGTCGGACCTGCGCCACCACCCGGCCTCGGAGCTGGCCGAGCACGCGGCCGCACCCGCGCTGATCGACGTGCCGCACTGGGCTGCCGAGTCGCTGTGGCTGCCGGTCGTGCAGTCTCGGCTGCACTCCGAGCTCGGCGCGCGGGGCACTACGGTGGAGACCAAGGTGTCCAGGATCGTCACCGATCCTTGGACGAGTCACCTGCCGATGCCCTCATGAGGAGCCCGCCCTGAAAGCCGATCCGTTCGCCCAGCTCAGCCTGCTCGATGTGCAGAGCGTCGACAACACTGTGGGACAGCTCGCGCACCGCAAGAAGACCTTGCCCCAGCACGCACAGATCCTCGAGCTGAACCAAGACCGCAGTCAGCTCGAGCGTCGCCGGGTCGAGCTGGAGACACAGGTCTCTGACCACACGCGTGAACAGCGCCGGATCGACGCCGATGTGGAGCAGGTGCGCGCGCGTCGTGAACGTACGCAGCAACGCCTCGACACCGGCGCAGTGGGCTCACCCAAGGAGCTCGAGGGGCTGCAGCACGAGCTGGTCGCGCTCAACCGGCGCATCTCGACGTTGGAGGACGAGGAGCTGGAGTTCATGGAGCAGCTCGAGACCGAGCAGACCGAGCTCGACTCGGTACGAACGCGGCTGCAGGAGCTCGATCAGCGGGTGGGTGCCCTGGCATCCGAGCGCGACCTGGCCGCCGGTGACATCGACGTCGCAGTCCAGCAGCACCTCGACGAGCGCGCGCGACTGGTCGGTGCGCTGCCCGAGCAGCTGGTCACGGCGTACGAGAAGTCGCGGGCTCAGCACGGTGGGATCGGTGCAGCGGCACTGGTGCGCCGTGCGTGCGAAGGCTGCCGACTGGAGCTGAACGCCGGGGACCTGGGTGAGCTCACGCGGTCGCCGGTCGAGGAGGTGCTGCGGTGCCCTGAGTGCGGACGAATCCTGGTCCGTACCTCGGAGTCGAGCTTGTGAGCTCCCCTGCCAGGGTGATCGTCGAGGCTGACGGTGGCGCCCGTGGCAACCCGGGTCCGGCCGCGTACGGTTCGCTGCTGCGTGACGCGCGGACGGGTCGCGTCATCGCCGAACGCGCGGAGGCCATCGGCTCGGCGACCAACAACGTGGCTGAGTACCGCGGTCTGCTGGCCGGTCTGGAGCTCGCCCGCGAGTACACCCCGGATGCGGCCGTCGAGGTCCGGATGGACTCCAAGCTGGTGATCGAGCAGATGGCGGGACGCTGGAAGATCAAGCACCCGGACATGAGGTCGATCGCGATCGCTGCCAGCCGGGTACTGCCCGCGAACGTCACTTGGACCTGGGTGCCGCGCGACCGCAACTCTGCGGCCGACGCGCTGGTCAACGCGGCGTTGGACGAGGTGACGGGCACGCGCACCCGCGGGTCGTCTCGGCAGGCGGCGCAGCGGGTCGAGCCCGACGTGGACGATCCTCGCCGCTACCGCAACCCGATGCTCGGCTGGCGGGGGGAGGAGGCAGGGTCGGCCACTACGCTGCTCCTTCTGCGTCATGCCGTCACTGACCGTACGGTCGCCAAGGTGTTCTGTGGGTCCGGTGGAGCCGACCCCGGCCTCAACGACCTGGGTCGCGAACAGGCGGCCCGTGCCGGTGGATGGTTGCGGCGGCGGGGAGGCATCGACGTCGTGATCAGCTCCCCGCTGCGCCGCACCCGTGAGACTGCGGCCATTGCGACCGACAGCCTCGGTCTGCCGGTCACCCTCGACGACGGCCTCGCCGAGGCTGCCTTCGGCGAGTGGGACGGGCTGACTTTCGACGAGGTCCGCGACCGGTACCCCACCGATCTCGAGACCTGGCTCACCTCGCCCGAAGCCGCTCCCACCGGCGGGGAGAGCTACTCGAGCCTGCACCGGCGGGTGCAGGCGGTCAAGGCTCGGTTGATGCTCGCGCACCCGGGCCGGACGATCCTCGCGGTGAGCCACCTGACGCCGATCAAGATGCTGGCCTGCGACAGCCTGGACGGCCCGATGCACGTCATCCACAGAATTCAGCTCGCTCCTGCGTCGTTCAGCACGATCAGCTGGTGGGCCGACGGGATCTCGGCGCTGCAGCAGCTGTCGTACGTCCCGGAGTCGCTGCAGATCGGTGACGACGTCCACCTGTGACCCGTCATCTAGGCTGGGCGATCGACCACCCGTGGCTCGAGGGAGCGCCAGATGCCGAGGATCCACCCGCACGCGGGGGAGCAGACCGACCCAGGTTTCATCGAGGCCGTGGCCGCCATCCTCGTCGATCTCGACCTGCCGGTGGACTTCCCCGCCGAGGTGCTCACCGAGGCGCAGGCGGCGGTCCGGGATCTGACACTCCCGGACGCAGACCACACCGACAAGCCGTTCGTCACCATCGACCCACCCGGCGCCCGCGACCTGGACCAGGCGCTCTACATCGAGCGCGACGGCAGCGGTTTCGTCGTCTGGTACGCCATTGCCGACGTCGGCGCATTCGTACGCCCCGGAGGTGCCCTCGACCTCGAGGCGCAACGTCGGGGCGAGACGGTGTACGCCCCCGACCACCGCGTCCCGTTGCACCCGCCGGCCATCAGCGAGGACGCCGCAAGCCTGCTCCCGGAACAGGATCGACCGGCCCTCGTGTGGGAGCTACGGCTCGACGACGTGGGCGAACTTGTCAACGCGCACGTCGAAAGGGGACTGGTCCGCAGCCGGGCACAGTACGACTACGCCGCCGCCCAGCAGGCACTGGACGACGGACGCGCCGACCAGGTGTTCGAGCTGTTGCGCACGGTCGGGTTGTTGCGCCTCGAGCTCGAGCGCGAGCGGGGCGGCATCAGCCTGGCGCTGCCTGACCAGGAAGTGGTCGTGACCGACGGTCGCTGGTCGCTGGCCTACGCAGCCCGGCTGCCGGTCGAGCAGTGGAACGCTGAGATCTCGTTGCTGACCGGCATGGCGGCCGCCCAGCTGATGCTTTACGCCGAGGTGGGCATCGTCCGTACTCTGCCCGAGCCGAGCCGGCGTACCGTGACGCGTCTGCGACGCACCGCGGCCGCGCTGGCGATCGACTGGCCGCAGCCGATGGACTACCCCGACTTCGTCCGCACGTTGCGACCGGATCGGCCCGAGCACGCCGCCATGATGCGCTCATGTGCCTCGATGCTGCGTGGCGCCGGCTACCTGAGCTTCGAGGGCGGTGTGCCCGAGCAGCCTGGTCACGCGGCGCTCGCTGCGACGTATGCCCACGCCACGGCGCCGTTGCGCCGCCTGGTGGACCGCTATGTCGGTGAGGTGTGCCTTGCACTGTGCGCCGACCGTGCGATGCCGCAGTGGATCACCCACCGCCTGCCCGAGCTGCCCGCGACGATGACCGCGGCCCGCCGGCGGGTCGCGTCCTTCGAGCGTGCGGTGCTCGACCTGGTGGAGGCCGGCCTCCTGGCCGACCGGGTCGGTGAGACCTTTCCAGCGGTCGTGGTCGAGGTCGAGGACGACGACGCGCGACGTGGTGTGGTCGTGGTGCCGGAGCCGGCCGTGGAGGCTTCGGTACTCGGCGCCGAGGCGCTGCCGCTGGGCAAGAGTGTGCAGGTCCGGTTGGCGATCGCCGACCCGGCGAGCCGGCGGGTGGTGTTCGAGCTCGACGGGTAGCGCCGAGGGCGGCGCGCGAGGGACGAGTGGGCAGGTCCGAGCGCGACAGTTGAGACTGAGGGCTACGCTGTCGGGTGGACGAGCCGGCCGGGCGGCCGCGTCGGGCGCTCTTGCAGGCGCTCGCCGAGGAAGGTCCGGACTCCACAGAGCAGGGTGGTGGGCAACACCCACCCGAGGTGACTCGCGGGACAGTGCCACAGAGACAGACCGCCAGCGGCCCGGACGTGGCAACGCGTGCGTGCGGGTGCGGGTAAGGGTGAAACGGTGGTGTAAGAGACCACCAGCGTGCCGGGTGACCGGGACGGCTGGGTAAACCCCACCTGGAGCAAGGCCAAGAGGGCGACGGGAGACCGGCGCCTGCGCAGGCGATCGAGGGCTGCTCGCCCGAGCCTGCGGGTAGGCCGCACGAGGGCACCGGTAACGGTGCCCCTAGATGGATGGTCGCCGGGGCGCGTCAGCGCTCGCACAGGATCCGGCCTACAGGCCGGCTCGTCCCTCACACCCCGGCTGACCTGCGGGGATGCTGTCAGAGGCCTTGCTTTGTCCGCAGAGACGCCGGTTTTGCCGAGGTCAGCCGCCCGACAACTGCGAGGCGTCGGATGCGGGTCGACCTCTGATGCCCTAGGTAGCGCGGTGGCGCGAGACGCGCGACCGGGCCGCCGATCGCACAGTCGATAGTGTCCCTGGCGTTCGCGGCTCGCGATGGTCATACTTATGACCATGTCGGAAACACTGTCCCTCGCCGAGGTGAAGGCGCACCTGTCTGAGCTGATAGCCCGGGTGCGCAGTCAGCACGACCGTGTGACCGTGACGGTGCATGGCCGTCCCACTGCAGTTCTGCTGGCGTTGGAGGACCTCGAGGCGTTGGAGGAGACAGTCGCCGTGCTCGCGGACAAGGACACGCTGCGGCAGCTGTCCGCATCCGACGCCGACCTTGGGCGCGACGAAGGAGAGAGCGAAGAGTCTCTTGCCGAGGCGATGCGGCGGCGTCGGGCTCCTGGGTGAGCCGGCAGCGTTACGAACTGATCATCTCACCGAGTGCCAGACGTCAACTCACCGAGGAGCTTCCCGAGGCCGTCGCGTTCGCCGCGTACGAGTTCATCGTCGGCCCGTTGCTGGAGGACCCGCAGCGTGTCGGCAAGCAACTCATGCCTCCACTCGAGGATTGCCACCGTGCACGCCGTGGCACCTACCGGGTCATCTACCGGATCGATACTCAGCGCCGCCGGGTAACCGTAGTGGGCGTGGTCCACCGAACTGACGCATACCGCCCTGACTGATCTGAGTGGAGAGAGCATCCGTTGTCGGATCCCAGTGACTCGCTGCACCGACTGGTCGTCCGATCATGCCGCTGCCGACGTGCGGTTCGGCTGACTGCGCCAATCCCGGTTCGGTTCCCACCCGAGCTCCTCGCAGAGATCCGCCGCCCACTACCAGGTGAAGGTCCCCCAGGGTTCGGATGGCCACCGGGCATGAGCCTGACGGCGTGGCCGAGATCAGCCTGCTGGTTCGAGGTTTCGCAAACTTTCCGAACCTTCTGGGCTCATCGTGTCCGTGTGAGGCCACCGATAGAAGCATAGGGATGTGGGCAGTCGTCTTCCGCCCTCATGGACGTGACCTGTTGACGATGGAGCAGGACACGGTGCTTCCGGAGAACCGGCTATGGTCCATCGCCGAGGTGTCGTACTTCTGGGCGTGCTGATCGCCAGCTTGTACTACTGGCGCCACCGCGGTGAAGGCCCTCCGTCATCCCGACTGGGCCGACACGTGCGGTATCGCGCGGAGGATGTGCGGGCCTGGGTCGCGGGAAGGGCGAGCCGCAGCGACGACGTGCGAGCGTGAGCAGCCCGTCCCGGATCGGCCAGGAACGGCGCCTGACCGGCAGCAGCCACTCTTGCCGCGCCGCCCGCAGTGCGCCACAATTGTGGCTATGAGTACGGAGCCCCTTCGCGCGGTACGCGATCATCTCAGCGAGGTCGTCGACCGGGTCGAGCACCAGCACGAGCGCGTCATCGTCACCCGCAACGGGCGCGCCGCCGCCGTCCTGATTAGCCCGGAAGACCTGGCCCAGCTCGAGGAGACCATCGACGTACTCGGTGATCCGGACGCGCTGGCCGACATCCGCGAAGCCGACGCCGCGTACGCCCGCGGGGACGTGCTGCGAGGCGTCGATGCGGTCCGCAACATCCGGTGACAGCCAGACCCGCGTATGAGCTCGTCCTCACTCCGCCGGCCCGGCGCGGCCTCGCGGACAAGCTCCCCGAAGGCGTCGCTGCCGCCGTTATCGATTTCATCACCACCGCGCTGATCGAGAACCCATACCGAGTGGGCAAGCCTCTTCGTGACGACCTCGCCGGCATCTGGTCCGCGCGAAGGGGCACCTATCGCGTCCTTTACCGCATCAACGCCGAACGTCAGGAAGTCATCGTTCTCGGGGTTGAGCATCGCCGCGACTCCTACCGACCGCTTTGAAGACGCACCCTCATCCGGCAGAAGCTCGGTACGAATCCGCACCTGCCGCTGGTCAAGTGCGGATCGTCAGATCGAGCGTGACGTGGTGCCTGCGCCGCACATGACGGACCCCCGACCGGGGAGGGTGGTCGGAGGTCAGTTCAGTCTGCATCTAATCCGAAAATGGAACGGTGATTGGCGCGCGACAACTCCCGGCGGAGCCGGGAATTGATGGGGTGACCTCTCAGCGGACGGTGACATTGTGGTGGTCACGCGGCGAGTGAGTCGTCTTGCTGGTATTCGGTGGCG
>JACCXZ010000020.1 GCA_013696745.1 Nocardioidaceae bacterium
CAACGTCACCGAGGAGTTCGACCTGGATTACAAGGAGACGCGCCTCGACCTGCAGCAGCGCGTTCCACCGGGTGTTCACCCCGCTTCGTGAACGCCGCCTGAGGGCTCACTGAGCGCTGGGAGCGGCCGATAGCCCTCCGCCGCGATCCCCAGGGGGCTCTCCCCTGGGGGTCGCAGGGTCCGCTTGTCAGTACACGAAACGTGCGACACTCCACGAAGGGGGTGGACGTGGCACCAGCGCTGCGCAAGCTCGTCGTAGTAGCGGTACGTATTCCCCACGAACACCCGCAGAAGGCGGGTTTTGGTGGCCTGGACTGAGAAGTGGTGAGACACCTCACCACACGCCTACCCCCTGCAAACCTGCAGGTCAGGGGCCTGTTTCGTGCTGGTGGCAGGTGCAGGATTCGAACCTGCGTAGGCATACACCGACGGATTTACAGTCCGCTCCCATTGGCCGCTCGGGCAACCTGCCGGGTGCTCGCCGAGCGGCGGCGTGCCGACGTACGAGCGACGCACACCATAGCGCAGCGGTGGCGTCCAGCCGGTACGCAGGGTCAGGCCACCAGGTGCGTGCGGAGCACTCCCGCCGCGTGGTCAGCGTCGTCCTCGTCGTTGCACAGGTGGAAGGACAGACGCAGCCGACCGTTGCGCACGGCAGCCACGATGCCGGCGTCGGAGACGGCCTGTGCAGCACCGCCACCCACCGGCAACGACACGATCGCCGAGTCGGCGCTGTCCATCCCCACTGCCGTGCGGAAGCGGTTGGCGAGGCCGACGGAGTGGTCGTGCAGGCCCGGCAGGCCCACCTCCTCGAGCAGTTCCAACGACGGGGCGGCAGCGACCCACGAGTGCCAGACCGGTGACAGATCCAACCGCCGGGCGTCCGGCGCCAGCCGCAACGGAGCCCCGTACACGCTGGACCACGGGTCGTCGCCCGCGTACCAGCCGGCCAGGTGTGGCACGAGCTCGTCGAGCAGGTCGGGCAGCACCGTGACGTACGCGGTGCCACGGGGCGCCAGCAGCCACTTGTAACCGGCGCACACGCTGTAGGCGAAACGGCCGGCATCACCCGGCAGCCACCCGGTCGACTGCGTGGTGTCCAGCAGCACCCGCGTCCCCGTCGCCGCGGACGCCGCCTCCAGCGAGTCCAGGTCCACGAGCCGGCCGTCCGCGGACTGCACCGAGGACACCGACACCACCGTGGTGCTCTCGCGTACCGACGCAGCGATCGACTCCAGCGGTACGCAGCGGACGGTGACGCCGCGGTGTGCCTGGGCCAGGAACGGGAACAGGATGCTGGTGAAGTCGCCCTCGGCCGTGAGCACCTCGGCCCCGTCCGGCAACGACGCCGCGATCACGCCCGCGAAGGCGGAGACCTGGCTGCCCACACCGACGCAATCCGGGTCCATCCCTACGATCCGTGCGTACGAGCGGCGCGCCGAGCCAAGGGCACGGTCGTAGGCGAGCGGATCGGCGTCACCGGTCCGCCACTCCTCGAGCGCGCCCTGCAGGGCGTCCCAGCTGCGGGTTGGCGGCAGGCCGAGGGTGGCGGTGTTGAGGTAGGTGCCTTCGGCGGCGAACTCCCGCTGTGCCTGGGCGACGCTGAGGCGTTCGGGCATGACCCCAGTCTCACTGACCGGTGTGCGAGCGGGGCCACCGGACTAGGCTGACCGCCGGATCCGAGCAAACTGCGACCCATCTGGAGGGCGTCATGGCCGGCGACTCGTCGTTCGACATCGTGAGCAAGATCGACAAGCAGGAGGCCGACAACGCGCTGAACCAGGCGGCGCGCGAGCTCAGCCAACGTTTCGACTTCAAGAACACCGGCGCCACCATCGAGTGGAAGGGCGATCTCGGGATCGAGATCACCGCCAATGCCGAGGAGCGTGCGCACGCCGTACTGGACGTCTTCAAAGAGAAGCTCATCAAGCGGGGGATCTCGCTGAAGGCGCTGGAGCCCGACGACCCGCGGGTGTCGGGCAAGGACACCAAGATCAACGCGACCCTGAAGGACGGGATCTCCCAGGAGCAGGCCAAGAAGGTCGCCAAGCTGATCCGGGACGAGGGCCCCAAGGGGGTCAAGGCGCAGGTGCAGGGCGACGAGCTGCGGGTCTCGGGCAAGAAACGCGACGACCTGCAGGCCGTGCAGCAGCTGGTCAAGGGCGCCGACCTCGACTTCGCGGTGCAGTTCACCAACTACCGCTGAGGATGGGTTCCGGGGCCGAGCTCTGCCGCGGCTTCCACGACGACGTCCTGGCGCCCCTGCTCGCCGCCACCCCGTACGCCGCCGGGCTGCTGGGCGCCGGGTCCGACGTCCTCCGCCACGACGACGAGCGTTCCACCGACCACGACTGGGGCCCACGCGCGACGGTGTTTGTCGCGGCTGATGACCTGCAGGGTACGCGCGCCGACCTCGACGCCCGGCTGCCGGCGACGTACGACGGGCATCCGCTGTCGATGGGGAGGGACGGTCGACTGGACCGGCACCATGTCGAGGTCACGACGCTCGACGACTGGCTGGTCGCGCAGCTCGGCTTGGACCCGCGACGCGGCATGTCTGTCCAGGACTGGCTGCTCGTACCCCAGCAGCGACTCCTGGGGACCACCGCCGGCCCGGTGTTCCACGACCCCTCCGGCGAGCTCGCGGGGGTACGTCAGCTGCTCGCCTGGTACCCCGACGACATGTGGTGGTGGCTGCAGGCCTGCCAATGGCGGCGGCTCGCCCAGGAGGAGCCATGGGTGCAACGTACGCACGAGATCGGCGACGACCTGGGTTCGAGCGTCGTGGCCGCACGGCTGGTGCGCGAGGCAAAGCGGCTCGTTCTGCTGCAGGAACGGACGTACGCGCCGTACGGCAAGTGGTTGGGGACCGCTTTCGCCCCACTCGGTCGGCGCGACGGGCTGGAGACTCATCTGCACGGTGCCGTGGCCGCACCACATCTGCTCGGTCGGGAGGCGGCCCTCACCGCGGCGTACGCCTGCCTGGCCGTCCGCCACAACGAGATGACCGGCGATGCCCTCGACCCTTCAGCCCGCCGCTTCCACGACCGGCCGGCGACGGTGCTGGGAGCGGATCGGTTCGCCGATGGGTGCCTGCGGCGGGTGGACGACCCTGAGTTACGCGCGCTCCCGCTGATCGGGTCGGTCGACCAGTTCTGCGACAGCACGGAGATTCTGGACGACCCGGCCGCGTGTCGGCGGCTCGCATCAGTTTACGGCATCCCTAGCCCTGCCGGCGGGCGACGTCCTCCATCGACGGGGGCAGAGCTGTGAGCGGCCGCGCGCCGAGTGGGTGCCCCGACGAACTACCCGAACCGGAAGTGCGTCGTGAGACGATCCCCGTCGAGCACATGCAGGGCATAGCCGGGCGGAGCGTCGAACGCGAGGACACCGGCGGCGGGATCCCAGTCCGGCCCCAGCCGGGTCGACGTCGCCGGCCCGATGATCAGCGGTACGCCGGCGAACGTGGTCGCTGCGGCGACGTGCGCGTGGCCGCACAGCAGGTACGTCGGGGCGGTCCGGTCGGCGATCACGTCGGCCAGTCGCTCCTCGCCGTGCTGGCGGATCGGGTCGACGATTGCGCTGTTCAGCAGCACCGGCGGGTGGTGGAAGCAGATCACCAGCACGCGGTCGGGTGCCGCGTGGCGTACCCGCTCGAGGCTGGAGTCCGCGAGCCAGCCTCCGTCCTCGCCAGGCACGGTGGAGTCGAGCATCATCACGGTCGCCTGGCCGAGCCTCGTCTCGTCGTCGATCGGCCCGACGTCTGCGGGCAGGCCGAGCCCCGTGCGGAACGCGCCGCGCTTGTCGTGGTTGCCCGGTAGGCAGTGCACCGGGGCCTCGACCCGGTCGAGCAAGCGGCGGGCCAGTGCGTACTCCTGCGGCTCGCCGTGGTCAGCTATGTCGCCGGTCACGACCACGAGGTCGAGCCGTCGCAGCGAGTTCAGCTGCTCGACCACGGCGCGCAACCGTTGGGTGCAGCGCTCGCTGCCGTCGATGTGGGTGTCGCTGACCTGCGCCAACAGCAGCGGCTCGCTCACGTGCCCGTGACCCCGTCGGCCAGCTCGCGCAGGATGTCGACGTGGCCGTTGTGGCGGGCTGTCTCCTCGATCAGGTGCAGCAGGATCCAGCGCAGCGTGACCGCCTCCCCGATGCCCCCATGAATGCGGACCGCGCGGGTGTCGAGATCGATACGAGTCACCATCTCGCGGTGCCGAGCCGCGTCCGCGGCGTACTCCTCGAGCAGCTGCGACAGCGGTACGTCGAGGGCGACGGTGAACTCACGGTCGGGCTCGCCGGAGGTCCACGGGCCGAGGTCCTCGCCGCCGAGGAAGACCCGGTCGAACCAGTCGTTCTCCACCCAGCGGGCATGGCTGACGAGACCGGCGATGCTCAGCAGGGGTGACGTCGCCAGCGGTGCGGCACGCGCATCCTCGTCGCTGAGGCCCCCGCACTTGACCCGCATGGTGTCGCGGGCGTAGTCGAGCATCGTGGTCAGGGTGGTGCGTTCGTCCCAGCCGGGCGGGATGTCGTCGGTGCGATCCATGCAGGTCAGCCTGTCCTGCGCCACCGACAGCCCACAACGGGTTTACAGCAGGACCGAGGTCACCAGGCCGGGCCAGGCCGATGTGATGAGCAGGGCCGCGAGCCCCAGTCCCATCGCCAGCCGCGGGCCGTGCCGCTGCCCCACCACCAGAACCCGACCGCTAGCCACCGAGGCAGGACTCAGCACCACGACCAGGAACCGCAAGTAGTACGCCAACCCGATCGCGACGTTGACCGCCATCACCACCGCGAGCACGGCGTGCCCGTCCTCGACCACGGGCCGCAGCACGACGTACTTGGCGACCAGCCCGATCACTGCCGGGGGGAACCCGGCCAGTGCCAGCAGCGCGAACGACAGCGTCACACCGGCCAGCGGGTCGCGGCGCAGCAGCCCACGAAACGACTCCAGGTCGGTGCGGCCGGTACGCGAGCGCACGTGCGCCACGGCGGCGAAGGCAGCCATGTTGGCCAGCGCGTAGATGCCGAGGTAGCGGATCGAGGCGTACAGACCGCTGTCGGTCCCGGCGGGTCCGAGCAGCAGCGCGGCGACCGGCGCGAGGACGAACCCGGCCTGGGCGACCGAGGACCAGGCGAGCAGTCCGATGGCGTCGCTGCTGCGCAGGGCGGCCAGGTTGCCGACCGTCATGGTGACGCCGGCGACGACCGCCATCATCGGCGACCAGGTGTCGCTCATCGCCTCGAACGGCAACGCCAGGACGATCAGCAGCCCGGCGAAGCCGGCAGTCTTGGACACCACCGAGAGGTACGCCGCGACTGCCGTGTCCGCGCCGGCGTACGTGTCGGGGACCCACATGTGGAACGGGACGGCGCCGATCTTGAAGATCAGGCCGGCGAGCAGGAAGACGACGCCGGTCCGGAGCACCTCGAGCGGCAGCGCACCGTTCTCGATGGCAGCGGCGATGTCGCCGTAGTGCACGCTGCCGGTGGCGCCGTAGACGAGCGAGGCACCCATCAGAGTGATCGCGGTGGCGGTGACCGAGGCGAGGAAGAAGGTCCAGGCCGACCGGGCCGCGAGGTGGTCGCCGCGGCGGACCGCGACGAGCGCGATCGAGGGCAGCGACACCAGCTCCAGCGCCACGACGAGGGTGACCAGGTCGCGGGCCGCGGCCAGCGTGAGCGCCCCGGCGACCGAGGCGAGCAGCAGGAAGTGCAGCTCCCCTGGCGGGGTGGCCAGGTCGCTCGCGGACGCGGCCGCGAGCAGCACCACCAGCGCGGAGGCCGCCAGCACGATCCACCACAGCGGCACCGTGAAGCCGTCCACGGCGTAGCTGCAGCGGGTGACCGGGCCGACCCCGCCGACACCGGCTGCCTGCGAACACATCGTCGCTCGGGGGTCGCCGTCCAGCACCGCGGTGACGACGCCGCAGGCCACCAGCGCGACGATCGAACCGACCGTGGCCATAGCCCAGCGGCGGACACCGGCAAACGCGTCCGCGAGCAGCACCACGACGGCGGTGACCGAGACGATGACGACGGGGGCCAACGCCAGCCAGTCGAACGTCACCGCCCACCGCCCAGCAGCCAGGGCAGCGCTTCGCCGATCGGCGCAGTCAGCACCAGCGGGAGCAGGCCGAGCAGCACGGTGGCGAGCACGAGCACCCCGACCACCACGGCCTCCCGGCGGTCCAGGTCGGTCGCCGCGGCGACGGCTGTGGCTGTGGCTGTGGCTGTGCCCGCGGCAGTCACCGGTTCCGCAGCTGCGGGATCACCCTGCAGCAGCCGGCGCATCAGGCCGGTGAAGTACGCCGTGGTCAGCGCGATCCCCACCGCGGCGACCCCGAGCAGCGTCCACGCGGTCGCCCGGGACAGGACGCCGCCGTCCAGCCCCGCCTCGTACGCGCCGCGCAACGCGAGCAGCTCGCCCCAGAAGCCGGCCAGCCCGGGCACTCCCAGACTGGCCAGGCAGCCGAAGCCGAACGTGACAGCGAGCCAGGGTGCGCGGGCGTACATGCCGTGACCGAGCCTGGCGAGCACCGCGGTGCCGTGCCGGTCCTTGATCGCCCCGGCGAGGAAGAACAGCAGCCCGGTGATCACGCCGTGTGCCACG
>JACCXZ010000046.1 GCA_013696745.1 Nocardioidaceae bacterium
TGCAGCGCCGCAGGAACCCCGACCCGGCGACCTACGTCGGCAGCGGCAAGGTGGACGACCTGCGCCTGGCCGTGGAGGCCAGCGGTGCCGACACCGTCATCTGCGACGGCGAGCTCGCTCCCAGCCAGCTGCGCAATCTCGAGGACCGGGTCAAGGTGAAGGTCGTCGACCGCACCGCTCTGATCCTCGACATCTTCGCCCAGCACGCCAAGTCCAAGGAGGGCAAGGCGCAGGTAGAGCTGGCCCAGCTGCAGTACATGACTCAACGGCTGCGCGGCTGGGGTGGCAACCTGTCCCGGCAGGCCGGTGGCCGGGTCGGCGTCCAGGGCGGTGGCATCGGTGGCCGCGGTCCCGGTGAGACCAAGCTGGAGACCGACCGCCGGCGCATCAACACCAAGATGGCCAAGCTTCGCCGCGAGCTCGCTCGGATGGTCACCACCCGCGACACCAAGCGCGCGGACCGCCGCCGCCACGAGGTGCCGTCGGTGTCCATCGCCGGCTACACCAACGCCGGCAAGTCCAGCCTGCTCAACCGCATCACCGGCGCCGGGGTGCTGGTCGAGGACGCACTGTTCGCCACCCTCGACCCGACCGTGCGCAAGGCGACCACCCGCGACGGTCGGATCTACACGCTGTCCGACACCGTCGGGTTCGTACGCCAGCTGCCGCACCAGCTCGTCGAGGCGTTCCGCTCCACGCTGGAGGAGGTCGCCGACGCCGACCTGGTCCTGCACGTCGTGGACGGGTCACACCTCGACCCGGAGGGCCAGCTGGCCGCCGTACGCGAGGTGTTCGCCGAGATCGGTGCCGACCGGGTGCCTGAGCTCGTCGTGATCAACAAGTCCGACGTCGCCGACCCGATGGTCCTGGCCCGGCTGCTGGCCCGCGAGCCGCATGCCGTCGTGTGCTCGGCCCGTACCGGTGAGGGGATCGAGGCGCTCGTCGCCGCGGTGGAGGCCGAGCTGCCGCACCCGTCGGTGAGCGTCGAGGTGCTGCTGCCCTACGAGCGTGGTGACCTGGTCAGCCAGATCCATGAGGGCGGCGAGATCGTGTCCACCGAGCACACGCCGGAGGGCACCCATGTGGTGGCCCGGGTGCATCGGGGGCTGGCCGGTGCGCTGGAGGAGTACGCCACCGCGAGCGGGCTGATGCACTGGGGCTGAGCCGGGTGAGATGCCTCGCTGGGGCCGTTCATTTCGTCACTGGGTGGCCCCGTGACGATAGGTTCGTAGCGGGGCCACCCCGTGACGTTGCACAGGGCCGCCGCCGGTCACGACGTACGCGACGAACGCCGGATGTAGGTGGCCACCGCCTTGCGGGCCCATCGGTTGCGATCGGCCAGCCGGAGGACCCCCATCTGGGCGCGGTAGCCGTGCGCACGAGCCTGGCTGGCCCGGCCACCGTCACCGCTCGGCTCGACCGCGCCATCGACACGGCGTGCCCGCCCCGACAGCTCGGCGTACTTCTCGGTCACGGCCACCAGTGCTGCGATCGCGGCGTCCGCCAGCTCCGAGTCGTCCACCTCGTCTGGTCGGCTGCCATCGGTGGCATCGGGTGCCGGGATCAGGTCGCGCAGGTCCCCGGCAACCTGGTAGCCGCGTGCGCGCACCTCGGCGACCATGGCGGTGGCCCGATCGGTGAGCCAGCCGAGCTCTTCTGCCGGCACCTGGATCCGGGCAGAGGACCTCCGGTCCCGCAGCGCAGGCTTGACCCCGTGCTGCACGGCCGCGGCGTATTGCCGTTCGTTCAGCCGGCCACCCAGCCCCTGGTTCAGCCGGCGCAGCACCTCCGCCTCCGCGACCCCGACTGACACGTTGGCCCCCGCAAGGTCGCTCACCAGTGCGGCGGTGTCGAGGCGGGTCGCGGCCGCGAACCGTTCCAGCAGCAGGTGCCTCGACGAGCTGGCCGGAGGCACCGTGACCAGGTGGATCCGCTCGCGCGGGACGACGGTCTCCCACGTGTCGAGCACCCGTACCAGGTCCTGGTGGAGCCAGAAGGCTCCGCCGGCGGTGGCCGGACCGCTGGCGGGGTCACGCACGGCGGCGATGAACTCCTCCCAGGACCAGGTGTGGCCCTTGGCCAGACCCTGCTGCCAGACCGAGCCGACGACCTGGCCCAGGTCACGCACGGTCAGCACCACGTGCACCCGAGCCGGCGCGAACGCATCCACCGCACGCCGCGCCTGCCGTGGCCGGGCGTTGGTCAAGAACTCCTCGGAGACCACGACGTGCGAGCCGGACCAGCCCGACGCGGCGTCGACCAGTGCCTGCCAGGATCCGGCCACCTCCGGTTGGGCGGCGCCGCGGGGGCGACGTCCCATCAGGTCCCACACCGCCAGCCGCTGCGCCTGCCGGGTCGCTCCCGGCACCAGCACCCCGTCAGCGGACAGCCGCTCCCGGCTGAGCCAGAGCACCTGCTGCAGGTGCGAGGTCCCCGTCTTCGGCAGCCCGATGTGCAGGTAGACGTCCGCCTGCCCGGGCACTGTGCCGTCAGGTCCGCCAGCCACCGTCACTCCGTTTCCGCCAGTCGATCGGCCGTCCCGCACTGGACGTCGCAGTCCGTGCCGACAGTAGGCCATCCACCCCGTCCCCGACGCGGATCATGTCGTACGCCGCTGCTCGAGGCGGCTGTGGACGCGTACTCACGTCGTCGGATGTGGCGGGTAGCCTCCTGCCGGTGACCGCCTCCCCGACGCGAGACATGGCGAAGCCGACGGTGCGCGACGTGCTGACGGCGGCCGTCGAGGCGATCGGCGGCGACGAGCGAGCCGGTCAGATCGAGATGGCCGAGGCCGTCGCCGGAGCGCTGAGCCGCGGCGAGCACCTGCTCGTGCAGGCCGGCACGGGCACGGGCAAGTCACTCGGCTACCTGGCCCCCGCACTGCTGCACCACCGGCGCGTCGTCGTCGCGACCGCCACGCTGAACCTGCAGCACCAGCTGGTCGAACGCGACATTCCCGCACTGCTGGATGCCGCGGACTCCGTGCTCGGCAAGCGGCCCACCGCGGCGGTGCTGAAGGGCCGGTCCAACTACGCCTGCCTGCACCGTGTCCGCGACGGTGCCCCCGACGACCAGGGCACGCTGGTGGAGGTGCCGGTCGGACCACTGGGCACGGAGGTCCTCCAGCTGCGCAGCTGGGCCGATGATCAGCTGGAGGCCGGCGGACCCGGCGACCGGGACTCGGCGCCGGCGCACACCGACCGGGCATGGCAGCAGGTGTCGGTGCACGCCCGCGAGTGCTTGGGCGCCCAGCGCTGCCCGTACGCGGCAGAGTGCTTCGCCGAGACCGCCCGCGAGGCCGCGATGGGTGCCTCGCTGGTGGTCACCAACCACGCACTGCTCGCGATCGACGCGATCGACGGCGTACCGATGATCCCCGCGTACGACGCCGTGGTGGTCGACGAGGCACACGAGCTCACCGCACGGGTCACCCAGGCATCCACCGACGAGCTGAGCCCGGTCCTCGTCGAACGTGCCGCCCGCCGGGCCCGCACCCTGCTGCACGAGGGTGAGGCCGAGGAGCTGGAGGATGCCGCCGGCGCACTGCGGGACGCGATCGAGGTGCTTCCGGGCGGACGCGTCGACACCCTGCCCGAGCAGCTGGCCGACGCGCTGTCAGCCGTCCGTGACACCGCCCGCGCCGCCTGGTCGGCACTGCCCAAGGACGCCGACGGCTCCGCCGACCCGGTCCGTCAGCAGGTCAAGGGCCAGCTCGACGAGGTACGCAAGATCGCCGAGCGGATGGCCGCCTGCGGCGAGCAGGACGTCCTGTGGGTGGGGGAGCGCGATGCCTCGCGCGGGGGCAACGAGCTGCGGATCGCACCCCTGGACGTGTCGTTGCCGCTGCGTACCAAGCTGTTCGGCACCAAGACCGTCGTGCTCACCAGCGCCACCCTCAAGCTAGGCGGCGACTTCGGGTCGCTCGCTCACGGCATGGGCCTGCGGGCCGACGAGCGCGTCGAGGGCGACCCGGTCGAGGCCGACCGGGTCGTGGAGCACGAGGACGTCGTCGAGACCGAGCACGACGAGACCGGCTGGCCGGCTGAGCGCGTCCAGCCGGACGTGGACCCGTCGGCACCGGTGCCCTGGCGGGGGATCGACGTCGGCTCGCCGTTCGACTACGCGCGCCAGGCGATCCTGTACGTCGCCCAGCACCTGCCACCGCCTGGGCGTGACGGTCTCGGCGATGCGCAGGTCACCGAGATCGCGCAGCTGGTCACGGCAGCCGGCGGCCGAACGCTGGGGCTGTTCAGCTCCCGGCGCGCCGCCGAGGCGGCCACCGCGGCGCTGCGCGAGCGGGAGCCCGACGTGAGCGTGTGGTGCCAGGGCGAGGCGCAGCTGCCCGAGCTCGCCCGCCGGTTCGTGGAGGACCCGGCCACCTGCCTGTTCGGCACGCTGAGCCTGTGGCAGGGCATCGACCTGCCCGGTGCCACCTGCCAGCTGGTCATCATCGACCGGATCCCGTTCCCGCGGCCCGACGACCCGCTGATGAGCGCCCGCACCCGGGCAGTCGCCAGGAGCGGTGGCAACGGCTTCATGCAGGTCTCGGCCACGCATGCAGCGCTGCTGCTGGCCCAGGGCAGCGGGCGGTTGATCCGGCGCAGCACCGACAAGGGTGTGGTCGCCGTGCTGGACCCGCGGCTAGTGACCGCACGGTACGGCTGGTTCCTGGCGGCCTCGCTGCCACCGATGTGGCGTACCACCGACCCGGCCGTCGCCCGTGCCGCACTGGTCCGGCTGCACGAGGCCGCCAGCTGAAGCGCCCATCCGTGAGATAGGTCGCGCCGGTCCGTGAGTTTGGTGGCGCCGGTCCGTGAGTTTCGCCCAACCCGTCCGTGTCGCAGGATGGTGACATGACCTCACCCCAGACCTTCCGCATCGCCGCGATCCCCGCCGACGGTGTCGGCTGCGAGGTGGTGTCCTCCGGACGATCCGTCCTCGAAGCGGTGGCAGCACGGTCCCAGGGCCGCCTCGCCTTCGCCTGGCAGGAGTTCGGCTGGGGCGCGGAGCACTACGCGCGCACCGGCGCGATGATGGACCCCGACGGGCTCGAGCAACTCGCGGACTTCGACGCGCTGTACTTCGGCGCCGTCGGGTGGCCCAGCGTGCCCGACCACATCAGCCTGTGGGGGTTACGGCTGGCGATCTGCCAGGGCTTCGACCAGTGGGCCAACATCCGCCCGGTCACCTTTCTGCCCGGCATCGTCAGTCCGCTGCGGGCCGCGGATGACACCGAGCTGGACTGGGTGGTGGTCCGCGAGAACACCGAGGGGGAGTACGCCGGCTTCGGCGGTCGCAACTTCGGTGCCCGTGCCGACAGGGGTGAGGTCGCCGTGCAGTCGGCGGTGTTCACCGAGGTCGGCTGCGAGCGCATCATCCGGTTCGCCTTCGAGCTGGCGCGCACCCGTACCCGGCGGTTTGTCTCCAGCGTCACCAAGAGCAACGCCCAGCAGTACGGCATGGTGCTGTGGGACGACGTGTTCACCCGCGTCGCCGCGGACTACCCCGACGTGCAGACCGAGAGCGTGCTGGTGGACGCGATGGCGGCGAAGTTCGTGCTCCGGCCGCAGGACCTGTCAGTGGTGGTCGCGTCGAACCTGCACGCCGACATCCTGTCCGATCTGGGCAGCGCCCTGGCCGGCAGTCTCGGACTCGCGGCCAGCGCGAACCTCAATCCTGAGCGCCGGTTCCCCTGCATGTTCGAGCCCGTGCACGGCTCGGCCCCCGACATCGCGGGTCAGGGGATCGCCAACCCGGTCGGCGCCATCGGCAGCGCCGCCCTCATGCTCGAGCATCTCGGTCTGCCCGACGAAATGAAGGCAGTGCAGGCGGCCATCGCCGCTACCACGGCGGCCGGCGTACGTACCCGCGACGTCGGGGGGAACGCGAGCACCGACGAGGTCACCCAGGCGATCATCGACCACCTCGGACTCGCCCGTCCGTGAGTTCTGCACCGCCCGTCCGTGAGTTCTGTACTGCCCGTCCGTGAGTTCTGTACTGCCCATCCGTGAGTGCCGATAGTCAGCAGGCCGGCTGTGGTGTCGCTCGTCAAACATCTCCGGGCGGATCAGCGTGGGCAGCAGGTAGCCGCCGATGGTGAGGGCCAGGAGCAGCTGGACGGCCGATTCATCACTCATCGCTCCTCACCGCCGGTGTCAGCGTTGCGGGCGAGGGCAGCGGCGAGCAGCGTGAGCAGGGCGAAGCTCGCCAGCACCACGAGCAGGTAGACGAGGTCGTTCATGCCCTCATGCTCAGGCGCCAGTGGCGGCCGGACCGGTCGCCCAAACTCACGGATGGGCGCACCCAAACTCACGGATCGGCGCGGGGGCGGGTCAGTGGTTGCGCAGGGCCTTGCTGAGCTCGGCCTTGCTCATCGACGAACGACCCTCGATTCCGAGCTGCTTGGCCCGGTCGTACAGGTCGGACTTCGTCCAGTCGTCGTATGACGGCGACGAGCCACCCTTGCTGCCGACCTTGCTGCGGGAGGAGCCGGCGGCCGCATTGGCGATAGCTGCCGACTTCCTCTTGCTGTTGCCCTCGTCGCGGAGCTTCTCGTAGAGCTCCTTGTCCTTGACGCTGGGCCCCGGGTCCTTCCCCTTCTTGTCCTTCTTCTTCTTTTTCTTCCTCTTGTCTTTGTCCTTGTTCTTGGCCATCCGATGAGTGTGGCCCGAGCGGACGTCGCGTGCAATGCAGCGCCGGTCTCTCAGACGCGACGCAGCACCGTGGTGACCTTGCCCAGGATCGTCGCGTGCGCCCCGTCGATCGGCTCGTAGGCGTCGTTGTGCGGCATCAGCCAGACCTTGCCGTCCCTGCGGACAAACGTTTTGACCGTCGCCTCGTCGTCGATCATGGCCGCCACGATCTCGCCGTTCTCCGCCGTCGGCTGCTGGCGGACGACCACGTAGTCGCCGTCGCAGATCGCGACGCCCAGCATCGACTCGCCCTTGACCTCGAGCAGGAAGAGCGTCCCCTCGCCCACCAGGGTCCGCGGCAGCGGAAAGACCTCCTCGACACGTTCCTCGGCCATGATCGGACCGCCGGCCGCGATCCGTCCGACCACCGGGACGTACGCCGCCGCGGGCCGGACGTCACCGGAGTCGGTCTCGTCGTAGCCGAAGTCGACGGCGTTGCCGATCGAACGGCGCGCGGCCATGACGTCGGGGAGGAACACCTCGAGCGCACGCGGACGGTTGGGGTCACGGCGGATGAAGCCCTTGGTCTCCAACGCCTTGAGCTGGTGGGCGACCGAGGACGAGCTGGCCAGGCCGACCGACTGGCCGATCTCGCGGATGCTCGGCGGGTAGCCGCGCTGCTCGATGCTCGCCCGGATGAACTCCAGCACCCGGCGTTGGCGTGGGGTCAGGCCAGTCGCGTCGGCCGGCCCGTCCGGCAGCTCGCGCACCGCCGAACCGGTCTTCGCCTCGTCCTGTCGCAGGTCCTTCTTCTTGGCCATCGCGTGCCCTCC
>JACCXZ010000064.1 GCA_013696745.1 Nocardioidaceae bacterium
CGCGCCACCCCAGCCATCCGCCCCAGGCGACGGGGACCGCGGCGAGCACGGACAGGAACGGCACGACGATGAACGCCGCGAGGGCGACCCGCTCGACGGTGCTCTGGATGTCGGCACTGAGTGTGCCGTCGCGGCCACTGCTGGTGTCGACCACACCTGCGGCCCTCGTGACAGGCGCGTCGGTCCGGGCGGTCTGGGTGGTGGGAGCAGCCATACCTCGGACCTCGCATCGGGGGAGCCGCGCCGAGACAAACCTACGGCGCCGTAACCTACGGTACCGAAACTTACCCACGACGCCAGCCCGTGACCGCGGTGCGGCAGGATCGAGCATCGGTCGTACGCTGAGCCTGTGCAGCAGAGAGCACCAGCGATCCCCGGTTGGTCTGCCGGCAGGGCCCGCCGCACTTTGAATGCGGACAAGCGACGTAGGTTCGACTCCTACCCGGGGAGCGAAACGTCCACACGACGTCTCGTCGAGGCGGCCGCGAGGAGCGAGCGTCCGTACCAGCGTCAGGAGACCCGTACGTGAGTCCCGTCCGACCGGCCGCCGTCATTTGCCTCGCTGCGGGCGAGGGCACCCGCATGAGGTCCGAGCTTCCGAAGGTGCTGCACGCCATCGGCGGACGGACCCTGCTCGGTCACGCCGTCGCCGTCACCCGCGCCATCGATCCGGTCCACCTGGTCGTCGTCGTCCGCCACGGGCGCGACGCGGTGGCTGAGCACGTCAGCGCGCTGGACCCCACCGCCCTGCTGGCCGACCAGGACGAGGTGGCAGGCACCGGCCGTGCCGTCGAGTGCGGGCTGCAGGCGTTGCCACCAGAGCTCACCGGCACGGTGGTCGTCACCATGGGTGACGTCCCGCTGCTGGAGGCCGGCACCCTGCAAGCCCTCGTGCACGCACACCAGGGCAGCGCCGTCACCCTCGTCACCGCGTCGTTGCCCGATCCGCACGGCTACGGCCGGATCCTGCGCGACCCGGACGGCCAGGTCGAGCGTGTCGTCGAGCAGCGAGATGCCGACGACGAGCAGGCGGCCATCAACGAGATCAACTCGGGGATCTACGCCTTCGACGTCGAGGTGCTGCGGGCGGCGCTCGAGCAGGTCGGCACGGACAACGCGCAGGGCGAGAAGTACCTCACCGACGTCGTCGCGATCGCCCGGCGCGGCGGGCACCGGGTGGGTGCGCATCTGGTCGAGGACCGTTGGCAGACCGAGGGCGTCAACGACCGGATGCAGCTCGCAGGCCTCGGGGGCGAGCTCAACCGTCGCATCCTGCTGCACTGGATGCAGGCGGGCGTGACGGTCGTCGACCCGGCTACCACGTGGGTCGACGTGGACGTCCGGCTCGGCCGCGACGTCACCTTGTTGCCCGGCACCCAGCTGCACGGCGACACGGTCGTCGAGTCCGGCGCGCGCATCGGACCCGACACCACCCTGACCGACGTGAGAGTCGATGCGGGCGCGAGCGTGGTCCGTACCCACGGGTCCGGCGCCCGGATCGGCGCCGGCGCGAGCGTCGGGCCGTTCGCGTACCTGCGGCCGGGCACCGAACTGCACGAGGCGGCCAAGGTGGGCACCTTCGTGGAGACCAAGAACGCCGAGCTTGGCCCGGGCGCCAAGGTGCCGCACCTGTCCTACATCGGCGACGCGAGCATCGGTGAGGGCTCGAACATCGGGGCCGGCACGATCACCGCCAACTACGACGGAGCCACCAAGAGCCGTACGACGGTCGGTCGGCACTGCAGGACGGGATCGGACAACGTCTTCGTCGCCCCGGTCCGACTCGGTGACGGAGCCTTCACCGGGGCCGGGACAGTCGTACGCACGGACGTCGCGCCAGGGGCCTTGGCAGTGTCGGGCGGTCGGCAGCGCCAGGTCGAGGACTGGGTGGCCCGCAAGCGCCCCGGCTCGGCTGCGGACCGGGCTGCTGGCGAGGCGCAGATGGCTGACGGGGCACAATCGGGCGGGACCGCAGCACCGAACGAGGAGCCGCACGCGTGACCGGAGTCAAGCGGACGACCGAGAAGAACCTCATGGTCTTCGCCGGTCGAGCCAACCCCGCGTTGGCCCACGAGGTCGCCTACCAGCTCGACACCGTCCTGGTGCCTCAGTCGGCGTACGACTTCGCCAACGGTGAGATCTACGTGCGCTTCGAGGAGTCGGTGCGAGGCTGCGACGCCTTCGTGCTGCAGAGCCACTCCGAGCCGATCAACCAGTGGATCATGGAGCAGCTGCTGATGGTGGACGCGTTGAAGCGAGCCTCGGCCAAGCGGATCACCGTGGTCATCCCCTTCTACGGGTACGCCCGGCAGGACAAGAAGCACCGGGGACGGGAGCCGATCAGCGCCCGCCTGATGGCCGACTTCTTCAGGACCGCCGGAGCTGACCGGTTGATCTGCGTGGACCTGCACACCTCACAGATCCAGGGCTTCTTCGACGGCCCGGTCGACCACCTGATGGCGATGCCGATCCTGTGCGACTACGTCGCGGAGAAGTACGCCGGTGAGCCGAAGGCCGTGGTGTCGCCCGACGCCGGCCGGATCAAGGTCGCCGAACAGTGGTCGCAGCGGCTGGGCGGAGCGCCGCTGGCCTTCATCCACAAGACACGCAACATCGACCACCCCAACGAGGCCGTCGCCAACCGGGTGGTGGGTCTCGTCGAGGGCCGCACCTGCATCCTGGTCGACGACATGATCGACACCGGTGCGACCATCACCAAGGCTGCTGAGGCCCTGATGACGCAGGGGGCCGCAAACGTGGTCATCGCCGCGACGCATGCAGTGCTTTCGGGACCGGCAGTGGACCGTCTGAAGAACTCGGTGGCACGCGAGGTGATCGTCACGAACACGCTGCCGATACCCGCCGAACGGCACTTCGACAAGCTGACGTCGCTGTCCATCGCGCCGCTGGTCAGCCGGGCGATCCGGGAGGTCTTCGAGGACGGCTCGGTGACCAGCCTGTTCGACGGCCGCGCCTGAGCTGGGGTGCCAGCCGGCCGATTTCGCACCGCCCGTGAGCGAGGCTAGACTTCTGCGGTTGCCTCGGCGAGGGGACGCCTGCACGGGTCCCGTGATCGACGTGGTGTCGTGTCGATGTGCGCGCCCGCGGTTCCCTGCGCCGGCAGCGTGCTCCACCGCCAGCTTCGCCCCACGCCAGACAGCAACGAGGAGTTCCCGTGTCCGAGATCAAGCTCAAGGCCGAGGCGCGCACGGAGTTCGGCAAGGGTGCCGCCCGCCGGATCCGTCGGGCCGACAAGGTGCCCGCGGTGCTGTACGGCCACGGCACCGATCCG
>JACCXZ010000072.1 GCA_013696745.1 Nocardioidaceae bacterium
GGCCTGGTGTCCTTCTTCTCGCCCTGCGTGATGCCGCTGCTGCCGGGCTACCTGTCCTACGTCAGCGGGCTGTCGGGGGTGGATCTCGAGCAGGCCAGGCGTGGGCGCATGCTGGCCGGGACGTCACTGTTCGTGCTCGGATTCTCCGCGGTGTTCGTGTCCTACGGTGTGCTGTTCGGCTCCATCGGTCTGGAGCTGCTGCGTTACCAACGTGAGCTCAACGTGGTGCTCGGTCTGCTCACCATCGTCGTCGGGCTGATCTTCATGGGGCTGGTCCCGTTCGGTCAGCGCGACCTGCGGGTGCATGCCGTGCCAAAGGTCGGCGTCGCCGCGGCACCGCTGATCGGCATCATGTTCGGTGTCGGCTGGACACCGTGCCTGGGCCCGACGCTGACCGCCGTGCTCAGCCTGTCGATGAGCGAGGCCAGCCCCGCACGCGGCTCGCTGCTCACGCTCGCCTACACGCTCGGTCTCGGGCTGCCGTTCGTCGTGGCGGCGCTGGCGTACCGTCGGATGCTCGGCGCCCTCGCCTGGGTCAAGCGGCACCACGTCGCCGTGTCCCGGGTCGGTGGCGGGCTGATGCTGCTGATCGGCGTGCTGCTGGTCAGCGGGGTGTGGCAGCTGCTCGTCAACCAGCTGCAGCAGTGGACCGTCGGCTACACGGTGGTGGTGTGATGGTCCTCGACGAACGTCTGGGTCAGCGACCCGACACCGCGCCACCACTGCCGGCCCGCCAGTTCGCTCGCTGGATCTGGCGCCAGCTGGTGTCGATGCGCACGGCGTTGCTGCTGCTCCTGCTGCTCGCGCTCGCGGCGGTGCCCGGCTCGTTCGTCCCGCAGGTCGACGTGGACGCGCAGGCGGTGTTCGCGTTCGCTGAGAAGTATCCGTACCTGGTCGGGACCTTCGAGGCACTCGGGCTGTTCGACGTCTACGCCAGTCCCTGGTTCAGCGCCATCTACCTCCTGCTCATGGTGTCGCTGGTGGGCTGCATCATCCCGCGCACGTTCGTCTACGCCCGGGCCCTGCGGGCGCGTCCGCCCCAGGCACCGCGTCACTTCGACCGCATGCCCGCCTCGGGTGCCTTCGACACCGACGCGGACCCCGACGTGGTGGTGGGCCGGGCCGTGCAGGCGCTGCGGAATCAGCGCTACCGCGTCGACCGCGATGCGGGCACCAGCGAGGGACCGGTGCCACACCTCGGGGTGGTCCGCGCGGAGAAGGGCTACCTGCGCGAGGCCGGCAACCTGGTCTTCCACGTCAGCCTGGTCGGCGTCCTGGTCGGCGTGGCTGTCGGCTCGCTGTTCGGCTACCGCGGCAGCGCGATCGTGGTCGAGGGAGAGGGCTTCTCCAACACCCTCACCCAGTACGACGACTTCACCTCCGGTGCGCTGTTCGAGCCCTCGGACCTGCCGCCGTTCTCGGTGGCGTTGGAGGAGATGAACGTCAGCTTCTGGATCGACGGGACCCAGCGCGGCGCGCCGCGGCTCTTCGAGGCGGTGGGATCGGTCACGCCTGCTCCGGAGGAGCCTGCCGAACCCTTCGACATCACGGTCAACAACCCGCTGCAGATCGACGGCACCTCGGTCTTCCTGGTCGGACAGGGGTACGCGCCGATCGTCACGGTCCGCGACTCCGACGGCGAGGTGGTGTCCTCGGGTGCCGTCCCGTTCCTGCCGGCGGACCCCACGTACACCTCAACCGGCGTGCTCAAGATCTCCGCCACAGACCCCCAGCTGGGCCTCGAGGGCTTCCTGGTCCCGACCACCGGGGTGCTCGACGACGGCACCATCGTGTCGGTCTTCCCCAGCGCCTTCGACCCGACGCTCAGCTTCTTCGCCTGGGAGGGCGACCTGGGCCTGGCCGACGGCAGTCCGCAGTCGGTCTACTCGCTGGACAAGGAGCAGCTGACCCGTGTCGAGGGTGCAGACGGCGAGGCGCTGCGCATCAACCTCGGTCGCGGTGAGTCCGTCGAGCTGCCCGGCGGTGGGGGCAGTGTCAGCTTCGACGGGATCAGGAACTTCGCCCGCTTCCAGGTCGCGCAGGCACCGCTCAAGGAGTTCACGCTGGCCGCCGCGGTCGCCGGGATGGTCGGCCTGCTGGGGTCGCTGTTCCTGCGTCCGCGCCGGGCCTGGGTACGGGTGCGGGAGGTCGACGGGCGTACCGTGGTCGAGGTCGCGCGCCTCGACCGGGTGTCCGGGGCGGATCTGGGGGCCGACGTCGACGACCTCGTCGCCGCTGTCAGCGGCGAGGGCGTCGCGCGAGGAACGAGCGGGAAAGACCGAGCGCGACGTGCATGGCTGAGCGGCGAGGGCGTCGCGCGAGGAAGGGACCCCGAGTCATGAGCGTCGAGCAGTGGGCCACGCTGTCGGACCAGGCGTTCGACGGTGCTGCCGTCGTGCTGGCCCTGGCCTGGATCGCACACCTCGTGGAGTACGCCGCCAGCCGCAAGGTGGCGTATGCGGCCTCGCCGGTCACGGTGGGGGCAGCTGCCTCGCCCACCCCGACCGAGCTGCCCGAGCCCGAGCGCCGCGCCACGCTGTTCGGACGCATCGGCGTCGCGCTGAGCGTCCTGGGCACGGGGGTCCTCGGCCTCGGTGTCCTGGCCCGCGGGACTGCGGCACAGCGGGTGCCCTGGGGCAACATGTACGAGTTCGCGACCACCGGCGTCTTCCTCGCGATGGTCCTCTACCTGGTGCTCGTGAAGCTGCAGGGGATCGCCTGGCTCGGGCCTGTGGTCACCGGGTTCGCGGTCACGGTGCTCGGGCTGTCGCTGCTGGTGTACACGCCGGTCGGGCCGCTGGTGCCGGCGCTGGACTCGCACTGGCTGGTGCTGCACGTAGTTGCTGCGGCGATCGCCGGTGGAGCCTTCGTGGTGGGCGCCGGCGCCTCGGCGTTCTTCCTGGTGAAGTCGCGCGCGGAGCGCCGCACGCCGGTGGACCAGCGGCACGGCTACCTGTGGCGGCTCCCGACAGCGGACTCGATGGACCGGCTCGCCTACCGCGTGCACGCCTTCGCGTTCCCGATCTGGACGTTCGCCGCGCTGATCGCCGGTCCGATCTGGGCGTACTACGCCTGGGGTCGCTTCTGGGGTTGGGATCCCAAGGAGGTGTGGGCGTTCATCACCTGGACGGTCTACGCCGGCTACCTGCACGCGCGAGCGACCGCCGGGTGGCGCGGCAAGGGAGCCGCAATCATCGCGCTGATCGGCTTCCTGACGTTCGTGTTCAATTTCGTGGGCATCAACCTCTTCGGCTCCGGGCTGCACGCCTACGCGTTCTGAGCCTGGCCCGCGGTTTACCAGGGTCCCCGGCTACCCGGGATCGTACGGGTGGTGCCGGCCGTCGTGCGCGGACTCAACCCGTGGGCTGCTCGCCCGGATCACTGTCCGGGCCCTTGCGAGGGCGCTTGCGACGGTCGATCTTCCACAGGAAGTCCGGGTCGTCGTCGGGGCCGACCACGCGGGGGCGGCGGCCCGACCCGCTGGGTCGCGAGAAGCGAGGACGTCCGAGCGCGAGCCACGCGATCGGCCCGAGCACCGGGATCAGGACCACCACGACCCACACGACTTTGGGCAGCAGCCGGACGCGAGTCTTCGGCTGTGCGATGACGTCGAACAGGCTGTAGACGCTCAGGACGACGACGACGACGATGATCAGTGCCTTTCCCACATCTTCAGGGTAGGCCGGTAGCGGTGAGGCCGCCCGCGCATCCCCTCATCGGCCCGTACAGAGGCTCTGCCACCCTGGAACCATGGACTCCGAATCCACCGATGACCTACGTCTGGTTACGTTGCAGGACGTACAGGCAGCCGCGGCGCGCATCGCCGACTCGTGCCTGCGCACGCCGGTGCTGAGCGCCGGGGTGGACCTGCCCCGACTGTGGCTGAAGGCCGACTCACTGCAGCCGACCGGAGCCTTCAAGCTGCGCGGGGCGACGAACGCGGTAGCCGTGCTGGATGCCGAGGTACGCGCGCGGGGGGTCGTCACACATTCGTCGGGCAACCACGGGCAGGCGCTCGCGTGCGCGGCCGCACGGGCCGGCGTCACGTGCACCGTCGTCATGCCCGAGGAGTCGGTGGCGGCCAAGGTCGAGGCCACGCGTGCCTGGGGAGCCACCGTGGAGCTCGTCGCCACCGCCGAGCGGGCCAGCACCTGCGCCGCCGTCGCGGAGCGGACCGGGGCGGCTTTCGTGCCACCCTTCGACGACCCGTCGGTCATCGCCGGCCAGGGCACGGTCGGACTCGAGATCCTCGACCAGCTGCCCGGCGTCGAGACGGTGCTCGTGCCGGTCGGCGGCGGCGGGCTGATCAGTGGCATCGCTGCCGCCGTCAAGGGCCTGGCCCCCCACGTGCGGGTCATCGGCGTCGAACCCGAGCTCGCCGCCGACGCGGCCGAGGGCATGACGACCGGGCGTCGTACCCAGTGGCCGCTGGAGCGCACCACCGCAACGATCGCCGACGGACTGCGCGGCAGCAGCGTGGGCGTCCTCAACTGGGCGCACCTGCAGGCCCATGTCGACGGGATCCTCACGGTGGCCGAGGCCGACATCGTGGCGGCCGTCCGCGCCATCGCCCGGCGCGTGCGGCTGGTGGCCGAGCCGAGCGGGGCGGTCAGCACGGCGGCCTACCTGGCCCATCCCGACCGGGACTCCCTGGGTCGTACGGTCGCCGTGGTCTCCGGGGGCAACGTCGACCCGGCCGCGTACGCCGGCATGCTGAACACGTCGAGTCTCGGCGCCGCCCGTACCGACCCTCGGGCCGTCAGTCGATGAAGCCGTTCGTCCTCTACACCCTGGCCCGCCTCGGGCTCTTCGTCGGTGCCCTTGCGGTCGTGGTGCCGGTCATGGCGCTGATCGGGTTCCCACTGACCGCGGCAAATCTCCTGTGGGGTGCTCTGGTCTCGCTGGTCGTCTCCGCGGTGCTGTCGCTGAAGCTGCTCGGCGGCCTGCGGGAGGACTTCGCCGCGTCGGTGACCGCGCGGGCAGAGCGGATCCAGGGGCGGTTGGACGAGGCCCGGCGCAAGGAGGACGGTAACGAT
>JACCXZ010000076.1 GCA_013696745.1 Nocardioidaceae bacterium
CTGCCAGGATCCCGGTGAGGTGGTCGTCGTCCAGCAGCGTCGGGGTCCCGCCGCCGAAGAAGACGGTCGACACCGGCTGTCGGCCGGCTGCCTCGCCCAGCACCCGTTCGGCGAGGTCGAGCTCACGCAGCGCGCCAGCGGCGTACGTCGCCCTGGACGCCCCGGGATGCTCGCCCAGCTCGTTGGCGGTGTACGTGTTGAAGTCGCAGTACCCGCAGCGTGTCGCGCAGAACGGCACGTGCACGTAGAACGACAGAGGACGCACGGTGAGGGATGCAAGGGCATCGGCGCCCAGTCGTCCGTCCGTCGGGGCAGCCTCGCCGGAAGGCAGGGTCGACGGCACAACTCCAGTGTCTCACTGGGGAGAATCACGCCAGTCATCGATGGGCGACGGGGTCCCCGGTGCCAATAGGTCCGCCACGGGGGACCCCCTCGCTCAATCCCGGGCTCAGCCGTACAGCGCGTCCAACCGGTCGCGGTAGTTGGCCTCGACCACCCGGCGCTTGACCTTCAGGCTCGGCGTGAGCTCGCCGGACTCCACCGTGAGGTCCTGCTCGAGGACGACGAACTTCTTGATGGTCTCCCACCGATTGAGCTTGGCGTTGAGCTGTTGGACGTAGCCGTCGATCGTCTCCCGCATGGCGTCGGAGCGTACGACATCGGAGTACGAGGCACCCTCCATCCCGTGATGGGCGGCCCAGCCGGTCACGGCGTCGGGGTCGAGGGTCACGAGCGCGGTGACGAACGTGCGATCGGCGCCGTGCACCACCATCTGGCTGGCCAGCGGGCAGATCGCCTTGAACTGGCCCTCGATGCCGGACGGTGCGACGTACTTTCCGCCCGAGGTCTTGAACAGGTCCTTCTTGCGGTCGGTGATCCGGACGAACCCCTCGGCGTCGATCTCACCGATGTCGCCGGTGGCCAGCCAACCATCGCCGACCAGCGTCGCGGCGGTTTCTTCGTCGAGGTTGTGGTAGCCGTCCATCACACCGGGACCCTTGATCAGGATCTCGCCGTCCTCGGCCACCTTGAACTCGGTGCCGGGCATCGGGTGGCCGACCGTCCCGAATGTGTGCCGATCGGGATGATTGACGGCCGATCCGGCCGAGGTCTCGGTGAGGCCGTATCCCTCGAGGATCATGATGTCCGCGGCGTAGAACCACTCGGCTACGTCGCGCGACAGGGCGGCGGAACCGGAGATGAAGAACCGGATCCGCCCACCGAAGCGATCTCGCACCTTGCTGAACACCAGCCTGTCGGCGATCCCGTACTTCAGGCCGAGCGCTCGACCCGCGGACTGGCCGGCGAGCTTCGTGCGGGCCATCTCCTGGCCGACGCCGCAGGCCCAGTCGAAGATCTTCGCCTTCGCGCCGCCCTCCTGCGCAGCCATCGTCACGATCCGGCCGTACGCCTTCTCGAAGATCCGGGGCGCCGCACCCATGAACGTCGGGCGTACGACCGCCAGGTTCTCCACGATCTTGTCCACCCGTCCGTCGACGGCCGTAGCGAAGCCGATCTGCAGCTGTGTCGTCAGCAGGACCTTGCCGAAGCTGTGGGCCATCGGCAACCACAGGTACTGCAGGTCGTCGACGCTCAGGATGTTCAGCGCGGCGATCGCGGCGCCCTCGTACGTCCAGCCGGAGTGCCGCAGCCGCACGCCCTTGGGCCGGCCGGTCGTCCCGGAGGTGTAGATCAGGGTCGCGAGCGAGTCGGGGTCGATGGCTGCCACTCGCTGCTCGACGACGTCCGGCTGCTCGGCCAGCAGGGTCGCACCCCGCTCCTCGAGTGCGTCCAGGGAGACGACCCAGGCGTCGTCGCCCTCGTCGGCTGTGCCGTCGAAGACGACGACCGCCCCGACGCCTGGCATCTCCGAGCGCTGCTCGCGCAGCTTGGCGACCTGGGTGTCGTCCTCGGCGAACACCACCTGGCTGTCGGAGTCGGCCAGGATGAACGCCACGTCGGAGCCGATCGAGGTCGGGTAGACCGTGGTGGTGGCGGCGCCGCAGCACATGACCGCGAGGTCGGCCACGATCCACTCGTACCGGGTGCTCGAGGCGATCGCGACCCGCTCACCGGACCCTACGCCGAGCGACACCAGTCCAGCCGCCAGACGCGTCACCCGCTGGCCTGTCTGTCCCCAGGTACGCGACACCCAGGCGCCCTCCCCCGGAAACCGGTAGGCCTCGCGGTCAGGGGTCTCACGGACACGGGCGAGGAACATCTCCGCGACCGAGCCCGCTCGGTCTTCGACGACGGACAGGTCCACGCTCGGCGCTGCGGACCCCGTCGTAGATGCAGTCATGGATTCCTCGGCTCGTTGGCTGGCGTTGCGTAGAACCTAGAGCACCGTGCGAAGGAGCGGTAGGCGATCGGCTGGACGTCCCCGTCCCGTCACGGCGACGCTCCTGAGGCCCGCGACGTCACCTCGTCGGCGTAGTGCTCCCGGGTGCGCGACGCCCACGCGACAGCCGGCAGGAGTGCCAGTCCCAGCGCGACCAGGATCGCTCCCAGGATCAGCCAACCGATCGGACCGAGCGCAATCGGCAGCAGGGTGATGATGGTCGGAGCCAGCATGGTCGACAACGAGAACCCGGTACTCGACAGCCCCTGGTACTGACCCTGGGCCCGTTCGGCCGCCAGCTCCTGGCCTAGGCAGAACTGTGCCGCGGCCTGCATCAGTTCGCCCACCGCGTGCATCACGCCGCCGAGCAGCAGCAGCCCGACGGCCACACCCACCGACCGGTCGGACGCCAACGCGAACAGCGCGCAGGCGACGAAGAAGACGGTGCCGGAAATCGCGATCACGCGGCTGGCGACAGCGACGGACTCGACGCGGCGGCTCACCTTGACCTGCAGCACGACCACCAGACCGGTGTTGATGACGAACAGGACCGAGATGATCCAGTTCGGCGCGCTGGTGTACCTGTCCACCCACAGCGGGATGCCCACGTCGAGAATCGAGTACTGCATGGCCATGGCCGCCATCAGAATGGTGACCACGACGTACGGACGGTCCCGGAACACGATCCACACCGGCCCCCCCGGCGTACGAGGGATCGCCGGGGCGTGCGGGTGCCTGCGCAGGATCAACGCCGCCGCCAGATAGCTGACGGAGTTGAGCAGCAGCAGGGTCACGTAGGCGATCCGGGTGTCCGACAGCAGGGCCAACGAACCCAGACCGGCACCGAGCGCCAGTCCGACGTTGGTCACGGCTCGCAGGTACGCACGCGTCCGGACTCGGTCGGGGCCATCACCAGTCGTGGCGATCAGACCGGCACGGACCGCGGCGGACCCGCGCTCGAGGATCGCGAGCCCGGATCCAGCGAGCACGAACTGCCAGGCATTGGTGACCAGTGCCGTGGTGGCAGCCACCGGGGCGGCGAGGACCAGCAGCCAGATCAGCAGCTCGCGCGCACCGTATCGGTCACCGAGGTGTCCCATCGGCACGCCGACGAGCAGGCCCACCAGTCCCGCGATCGACATGCCGACCCCGACCTCGGTCGGCGTCAGACCGACGATGCGGGTGAAGTACAGGACTGCGACCACCACGTACGCGCCGGACCCGGTGGTGGTGGCCAGCGTGGCCGCAGCCATGACGCGGGCAGCGTGCGTCTCCGGCAGCAGCTGCCGCAGGTTCACGACGCCGCCGGCCGATGGGCACCGAAGCTGCCGTTCGGCTGGACATCGATCCGCGAGCCGCCACCGACACAGACGACACGAGCACGCGATCTGTGCGCGGGCATCTCACTCCTCTCACGCCAGCGGACGCGGGATCTCCGCTCAGCGCGACGTTCGGCCGTTCAGACTAAGCCGACGACACCGACGCAGAGGCACCGACATCCCGAGGGACTTCTGGACCTGTCCCCCGTCGGCGGACAAGGGAAACCCGCTGGGCGGCACCGTTGTGGAATCTTCACCTTTTACCGCTGCGGTCGCCTGACCCGCCGGTGGACAGCGCCACGATGAACGCCTCCTGCGGGACTTCGACCCGTCCCACCATCTTCATCCGCTTCTTGCCCTCCTTCTGCTTCTCCAGCAGCTTGCGCTTACGGGTGATGTCGCCGCCGTAGCACTTTGCCAGCACGTCCTTGCGAATGGCCCGGATGTTCTCCCGGGCGATCACTCGGGAGCCGATCGCGGCCTGGATCGGCACCTCGAACTGCTGCCTCGGGATCAGTTCCTTGAGCTTGCCGGCCAGCGCCACGCCGTACCCGTAGGCGTTGTCCTTGTGCACGATCGCCGAGAACGCGTCGAC
>JACCXZ010000105.1 GCA_013696745.1 Nocardioidaceae bacterium
CGACGATGATCCCAGCCACGACTGCAGGCCACACCCGGCGGCGCTCCCGCCAGGTGCGCGTCGACCCGTGCAGGAGCGCCGATCGCAGCTGACGGCGGCGCATGGCATCGGCCTCGAGGACGTACCGCTCCGCGTTGGGCGTCTCGAAGCCGGGAGCCGGGACGGGATCGTACGCGGGCGCAGCCGGCTGGTCAGGCCGATAGCCGCTCATCAGTGCACTCCGCCCGAGACCGCAACCGCGGCAGCCACCTCGAGCACCGCCTCGCGGGTCGCGGGTCGCACCTGGGCGGGGTCGAAGGGCTGACCGGTACCCAGCACCGGGTCGGGTGGGACGACGACGACGCGGACCGGCCCCCTGGCCAGCTGTGCCATCACCTCGCGGTGGACCCGCCGGTAGGAGTCGTCCTGTCGGCACAGCACCACGTAGACAGCCCGCTCGGCCGCGAACGGATCGAGCTGGCGCAGGCGGGTCGAGGCCACCTGGGCACTGGCCAGCCCCCAGCGGCCCGAGCCGCTGACGACGACGGTCTGATCACTGCGCGCGAGCGCTGCCCTCGCGGCCTCGCTGGGGTCGTTGCCGACGTCGACCAGGGTGAACGCGAAGTCTCTTCGCATCTGGTCGAGAAGCGGCACGGTGTCCTGCCGTCCCAGCGGAGCCCGCCAGTCGCAGCCGTCGACGATGTGTAGCCCGCCTGGCAAGCGGGACGGAGCGAGTCCGCTGCCCGCCATCACCAGGTCGCGGGCGTTGGGCGCGACCGGCTGGCCCTGCAACTGCGCCAGCGACGGGGTCCCGGTGTGGCAGTCCACCAGGACCGTGTGGTCGTCGCGCACGGCTGCGAGCGTCAGGCCGACCCCTAGCGCGACGCTCGTGGTGCCCACACCGCCCTTTCCGGCGGCGAACGCGACGACCCGCCGGTCGCTCTGGCGGGTACGCACCGCGCCGAGGAGGAACTGCTCGTTGTTGGCCGCCTCGGCGGCATCGGGTGTGACCAGGCCGAACGTGACGGCGGTCAGCCACCGACGGGCCGGGCGTGGGGCAGGACGGTCGGCGTGGGTGCGTGCCAGCAACTCCTCGACGGCACCGGCGGTTCCTCCCGCAGCAGGTGGGACGGACGGCGGTGACACCGGCGCTGGGCGTAGCGCTACGGCTCGTGGTGCGGATGCGGAAGTGGCCGGTGGCCCAGGCGCCTGTTCGGCAGCCGCGTACTCCGGGCGCAACGGCACCACGCTGGGACTACCGGCGTTGTCGCGCGGTGGCGGGGACGGGCGGCTCTGCGGGTCGCCACGTGGGGGGGCCTGGAGGCCGAGCAGCGTGGGGTCGACCCCCATCCGGGACAGGTCGGAGGTGGCGTCCTGCGCGGAGGCGCGCCGGCGCGCGGCGAGCTGCTCGGGGGTCAGCTCGTCGTCGACCATGTCAGCTCCCTTCCCCGGATAGGTGTGGATGGTCGGACGGTACGCCCTGCACGGAGTCGCTCACATGACCTCCGCAACGTAGGCGTACAGGCCCATCGCCCCCACGGCGACGGCGACCATGTCGACCACGACGAGAAACTCCACGATGTTGAGGACGCGTTTGACCCGTGCCCGCGTGATCCCGGACATGCCCAGTGAGCTGATCGCGACGAGGACGGCCGCCGCGGCCGCCACCATCACCGCGAACCACGGGCGCAGCTCGGGGACGTCCGCCACGAGCCGTGCGCCCTGGAGCAGGACCACCAGCACGCCAACCGAGCGTAACGCGACCATGTGCGGAGTACGCGAGAAGACCCGGGAACGGAGCAGGGCCACCACGCCGATGCTGAGCCCGAGGTAGCGGTCCCACGCTTCGTCGGAGAACGTCAGCAGGTAGCCGCCCCACACGACGATGAGGCTGATTCCGGCCAGGCCGCCGATGATCAGACCGTTGCTCTGGCGGTAGCGGGCGACGAGATCCGCGTCGCTGAGCCGTGCTACGTTGCGGATCCGGTAGTCCGCGCTGGCGATCCCGCCGACGGAGAGCGCGAGCCGTGGCAGCACGCCAGTGGCGAGCAGGGCCAGGACGGGGGCCAGCCGGCCGACCTGCATCGGCTCCACCGCGGTGAGTCCGACGATGCCGAGCGTCAGTGCCGGGACGGCGAGGACGCCGACCCCCGCGGCAAGTGCCGTGGCGGCCCGCGACAACAGCCGTGCGGATACGGCTGCCAGCGCGGCGAACCCGACGGCCAGCAACAGTAGGATCGCGTCGTCGAGGTCGGCGGCACGCCCGATCGAGGTGCCGAATGCCACCCCCCACAGCACGAGCGCGGCAGCACACGCCTGCGCGACCCAGCCCACGGAGCGTACGGCGGCCCAGCCAGTCATCCCCGCCACGACGAGCGTGGCCGTGCACGCGCTCACCACCTCGCTCACGTCGTCCCCCCCGTAGGACTTCGGG
>JACCXZ010000156.1 GCA_013696745.1 Nocardioidaceae bacterium
TAGAGCCGGCGATCGCACGCCTGGTGAACCGCACGCGCTCGCTCATCGCGAGGATGCTGGGCCGCCGCGAGCCGGAGGCGCAGACCGCTGCACGTGGCACTACCGTCAAGGTGTCCGCGATGACCGCGACAAGCTGGGGAGTGAGGCCGGCCAGGATCGCCTGGCCGCCACACAGGCGGTCGAAGGTGTCCGCGGCGAGTTGGGCGACTACCGCCGCGTCGCCGATGAGCGGCTCTCAGACCTGGACGAGACCACCCGGGAAGTCGCAGCCGGCACGGCACGGCTCCAACTGCGGGGCCTCGCCCTGGTGGCGGTCGGAACGCTCCTCACTGCCGTCACTGGTCTGCCCGGCTGAGTCGGGCCGCGTCCCAGGCCGCGGGAGGCCGCGACAGGCCGCGAGAACTGCTGAGACCGAGCGAGACACTCGCGAGCGCCCGAACCCGCATGGGTCAAGGGTTCTGAGCGCATCGGAGCAGGTCACAGCGATGTGCTGATACGCTCCGGCTTGGCCCTCTCAAGGCGGTAGGGCGGGTTCGAATCCCGTCGGGGCTACGTGGACAAAGGGCCCGGATCCTCTCGCCAGGATTCGGGCCCTTCGTTCGTACGCCATCTCGCGCCGCGTACTCCGTCAACTTCAGCACAATCGCGCCTTCAAGCGGTTGCGCACCTCGGGCCATTGCTCGGCGGTGATCGAGAACAGCGCGGTGTCGCGTACCGACCCGTCGGCCCGCCGCTGGTAGCGCCGAAGCGTCCCTTCGTACGTCGCACCCAGCCGGGCGATGGCCTGCTGTGAGCGGGTGTTGCGCACGTCGGTCTTCAGCTGCACCCGGCCGGCGCCGAGGGTGTCGAAGGCATTGCCGAGCAGCAGCAGCTTGGTCTCGGGGTTCACCGCGCCGGCCCACACCGCCGGTGCGTACAGCGTTGACCCGATCTCCAGCCGGGCGTCTGGCTGGTGCACGTCGAGGTAGCTGGACATGCCCACGACAGCACCTGCCTCCAGGCCGTGGCGATCCGCACGCAGCCGGACCAGCCAGGGGTGCCAGCCGTCCGCGATCCGCGCAGTCAGGTCGGCCGCGAGGGCCTCCGGGCCGTCGGGGCGACCGGGCATGTGTGTCCACACCCGGTCGTCGTCCAGCGCGGTGAACAACGCCCGCGCATCCTGCTGGGGCCGTATCAGGCGTATGGTCACCACGCTCGCGACCAGCTCGATGCCAGGCTCCGGCGGCCATGTCATGGCCGGCCAGGGGTCATCGGTTGGGCGGGCGTCGGCCACGGGGGCGAAGCGGGGCAGGTCGTCCGTCACGTGCCGAGCGTATCCAGGTCCGATTCCCGCGAGTCGCTGTCCGTCCTGCACGTCATGATGGTGATCGTGAGCACCTCGATGTACCTCGACGCCGAGCGCTGCTACCGCGCCGTGGCCAGCCGGGACAGCCGCTTTGACGGCATGTTCCTCACCGGGGTGCGCACGACCGGGATCTACTGCCGCCCGTCCTGTCCGGCGATCACGCCCCGGCGACGCAACGTGGAGTTCTACGCCACCGCGGCCGCGGCTCATGCCGCCGGACTGCGGGCGTGCAAGCGCTGCCTGCCCGACGCCACGCCGGGGTCGCCGGAGTGGGATGTGCGCGCCGACGCGGTGGGCCGGGCGATGCGGCTGATCCGTGACGGTGTCGTGGAGCGGGACGGGGTGGTTGGGCTGGCTTCCCGACTGGGCTACAGCGAGCGTCACGTCACCAGGCTGCTGAGCGCCGAGGTCGGAGCGGGCCCGCTCGCCATCGCCCGGGCCGCACGAGCTCAGGCAGCCCGGGTGCTCGTGGAGACCACCGATCTAGGTCTGGCCGACGTCGCCTTCGCGGCGGGCTTCTCCTCCGTGCGGCAGTTCAACGACACGATGCAAGAGGTGTACGGGAGCACGCCGAGTGTCCTGCGGACCGGCGCTCGTACCCGAGGCGCCTCAGCCGCCGCGAGCGGGACCGGTCGGGTCCGCCTGCGACTGGCCGTGCGCCAGCCGTTCGACGCCCCCCAGGTGCTCGAGTTCCTCACTGCCCGCGCGGTCCCGGGCCTGGAGCAGGGGGATGGCTGCACCTTCATCCGGACGCTGCGACTTCCGCACGGGGCGGGACGAATCACGCTGCGCGTTCTCGCCGACCATGTGGATGCCGACCTGGAGCTCGCCGAACTGCGTGACCTGGGCACGGCCGCCGCCGGCTGCCGTGCCCTGCTCGACCTCGATGCCGACCCGCGCGCTGTCGACGACCTGCTCGGTGCCGACCCGGTGCTCGCGCCGCTGGTGGCCGCACGTCCCGGAACCCGAGTGCCCGGCCATGTCGACGGGTTCGAGGTCGCCGTCCGTGCCGTGCTCGGCCAGCAGGTCACCGTCCGTGGTGCCACGACCCTGCTGGCGCGCCTTGTACGCATCCACGGAGAGCATCTCGACGACGGTCCGGACCGGTTGTTCCCGACGCCGGACACCCTCGCCGAGGCTGACCCGGCCAGTTTCTGCGTCCCGCGAGCGCGGGGAGCCGCTCTGGTCGCTCTGGCCGGTGCGGTCGCGAGCGGCGGTCTCGAGCTCGACCGGGGGGCGGACCGTGACGACACGACCGCCGCCCTCGTTGCGCTGCCCGGGATCGGGCCGTGGACCGCCGGATACATTGCGATGCGCGCACTCGGCGACCCCGACCGCTTCCTGGAGGGTGACGTGGTCGTACGTCAGGCCCTCACCTCGCTCGGGGTGCCCGCGACGGGCCGCTCGGCTAGGGAGCGTGCCGCCGACTGGCGGCCCTGGCGCTCCTACGCCGTGATGCATCTGTGGCGGCACGCGGCTGCCGCTCCCACCGCCACCGGAGGACAGGAGACCACCCCATGAGCACATCTGCGACCTGGACTGAGATGGAGTCGCCGATTGGCCCGCTGCGCATCTGGAGCGACGGGCAGGCGGTGATCGCTCTCGGGTTCTCGCCGTTTCGCGACCCGGTCGCGGAGTCGCGCAGAGACGACGAGGACCCGGTCGGCCTGCGCGCACGCGTCCAGCTCGAGCAGTACTTCGCCGGCGAACGCCGCGACTTCGACCTGCCGCTGGCCCCCGCGGGCACCGACTTCCGACGTCGGGTGTGGGCGGCGCTGCGCGACATCCCGTACGGCCGGACCACGTCGTACGGGCGGATCGCGGCCAGTCTGGGCATGCCACCGGGCGCGTCCCGAGCGGTCGGTGCGGCCAACGGTGCCAACCCGATAGCGATAGTCGTGCCCTGCCACCGTGTCATCGGCTCCGACGGCACCCTGACGGGCTACGCCGGAGGGCTGGAACGCAAGCGCGTGCTGCTCGACCTCGAGCGTGCTGTGACCGTACCTGCATTGTTCTGAGCATGTACCGCGAGCAACCCGCGGATCTGTCAGGTGCTCAGGCGGGCTACGCCGAGCGGGCCATGTCGTCCACGATGAGGTCGAATCGCACGGTCATGGCGCCACCGGAGGGCCACCCCATGGCAAACTGCACCGCCCACGGGTTGCATCCCATGGGCAGTGACTACATGCCATGGTCCCCTGGGAAACTTGTGACGCATGGGACTGGAACCGCGCCGGTGCCGTGGCACGGGCAGCGGCGGGCTACTCGGCGGTGCGGCGCAGGGCCTGGGACAGGCGCTCCGCGGCAGCCATGACAGCAGGAGCGTGCATCCGGCCGGGCTGCCGGGATAACCGCTCGATGGGGCCCGACACCGACACCGACGCGACCACCTTGCCGGACGCGGCGCGTACGGGCGCCGACACCGATGCCACGCCGGGTTCCCGTTCGCCGACGCTCTGCGCCCAGCCGCGGCGACGGATGCCGGCCAGCGCGGCGGCCGAGAAGGTGGCGCTCTGCAGGCCCCGGTGCACGCGCTCCGGGTCCTCCCATGCGAGCAGGATCTGTGCGGAGGAACCCGCCGACATGGTCAGTTGGCTGCCGACCGGCACGCTGTCGCGCAGGCCGCTGGGGCGGTCTGCCGCTGCGACGCAGACCCGGAACTCACCTTGGCGGCGGAACAGCTGGGCGGACTCCCCGGTGATGTCGCGCAACCGCGCCAGCACCGGGCCGGCAGTGGCCAGCAGGCGGTCCTCACCGGCGGCCGCTGCGAGCTCGCTCAGCCGCGGACCGAGCACGAAACGGCCCTGGTTGTCGCGGCCCACGAGGCGGTGGTGCTCCAGCGCGACGGCCAACCGGTGCGCGGTCGGTCGTGCCAGGGAGGTGCTGGCGACCAGACTGGCCAAGGTGGCCGGTCCCGACTCCAGGGCTGCGAGCACCAGCGCGGCTTTGTCGAGCACGCCCACTCCGCTAGAGTTGTCCATGGCTCGATATTGCCGTCTCGCATGTTGAAACGCAAGTGTCTGCGGCGGTCGGGCCCGACGCCGATCGGAACCGCCCGCAGCGGCGCGGGCACGCGATTCTTGAGGGGTGCCACCATGGGCAGGACGCTCGCCGAGAAGGTATGGGACGAGCACGTCGTCCGATCCGCTGAGGACGAACCGGATCTGCTGTTCATCGACCTGCACCTCGTGCACGAGGTGACCAGTCCGCAGGCGTTCGACGGCCTGCGTCAGGCGAGCCGTCCGGTGCGCCGCCCCGACCTCACCATCGCGACCGAGGACCACAACATCCCCACGGTCGACGTCGACCAGCCGATCGCTGACCCGGTGTCGCGCACCCAGGTGGAGACCCTTCGCCGCAACTGCGAGGAGTTCGGCGTCCGACTGCACCCGCTCGGCGACGTGGATCAGGGCATCGTGCACATCATCGGCCCGCAGCTCGGTCTCACTCAGCCCGGCATGACCGTCGTCTGCGGCGACTCCCACACCTCCACGCACGGAGCCTTCGGTGCCCTCGCGTTCGGCATCGGCACCAGTGAGGTCGAGCACGTGCTCGCCACCCAGACCCTGACGCAGGCCCGGCCCAGGACGATGGCGGTGACGGTCGAGGGTGACCTGCCGGCGGGCGTCTCGGCCAAGGACCTGGTGCTGACGCTCATCGCCCAGGTCGGCACCGGCGGCGGGCAGGGGTACGTCGTGGAGTACCGCGGCGAAGCGATCCGGTCGATGTCGATGGAAGCGCGCATGACGATCTGCAACATGTCGATCGAGTGGGGTGCCAAGGCCGGCCTGATCGCTCCGGACGAGACCACCTTCGCGTACCTGCAGGGTCGTCCGCACGCCCCGCAAGACCAGGACTGGGACGCGGCGGTGAGGCACTGGCGTTCGCTCATCACCGACGACGACGCACAGTTCGACCATGAGGTCGTGCTGCACGCGCAGGACGTCGCGCCGTTCGTGACCTGGGGAACCAACCCGGGTCAGGGTGTGCCGCTGTCGTCCAGCGTGCCCTTCCCCGAGGACTTCGCCGACGCCAACGAACGGGTCTCCGCGACCCGGGCACTGGAGTACATGGACCTGCAGGCCGGTACGCCGATGCGTGACATCGGCGTGGACACGGTCTTCGTGGGCTCGTGCACCAACGGTCGGATCGAGGACCTGCGTACGGTCGCCGACATCGTCAGGGGTCGACGGGTCGCCGACTCGACTCGGATGCTCGTGGTGCCCGGATCGGCACGCGTGCGTCTGGAGGCCGAGGCTGAGGGTCTCGACGTCGTCTTCAAGGACGCCGGTGCCGAGTGGCGCGGAGCGGGCTGTTCGATGTGCCTGGGGATGAACCCCGACACGCTGGCGGTGGGTGAGCGTTGCGCCTCGACGTCCAACCGGAATTTCGAGGGTCGCCAGGGCAAGGGTGGGCGGACCCACCTGGTGTCGCCGCAGGTCGCCGCCTCGACCGCGGTGCTCGGACACCTCGCCGCCCCCGCCGACCTGCCCACACCCGCCTCGGTCTGAGCCGACGTACGGAGACACGATGGACGCGTTCACTACCCACACCGGCATCGCGGTCCCACTGCGCCGCAGCAACGTCGACACCGACCAGATCATCCCCTCGGAGTACCTCAAGCGGGTGACCCGCAGCGGCTTCGAGGACGGCCTGTTCGCCGCCTGGCGCAGGGACCCCGACTTCGTACTCAACCTGCCGGGGTACGCCGGTGCGAGCGTGCTGGTCGCCGGACCGGACTTCGGCACCGGCTCCTCACGCGAGCACGCCGTCTGGGCCCTGCAGAACTACGGGTTCCGCGCCGTCGTCGCGCCCCGCTTCGGTGACATCTTCCGCGCCAACTCCGGCAAGTCCGGACTGCTGGCCGCCCAGGTCGACGAGAAGGTCGTGCAGGCGCTGTGGGACCTGGTCGAGAGCGATCCGGGTGCGGATGTGACGGTGGACCTCCTCGAGCGCACCGTGTCGGCCGGTACCGGCATCGAGGCCGTCCACGACTCTTTCGACATCGACGACTACACCCGGTGGCGGCTGCTCCAGGGGCTCGACGACGTCGCGGTCACCCTCGGCCATGCCGACCACATCACGGCGTACGAGTCGCGTCGTCCGGCGTGGAAGCCGGCTACGCTGCCGGTCCGGGTCGCTGACTGACCGGCGCCGCCAGGTCCGCCGGGTCGGCGTTGCCGCCGCAGACCACGACGGCGACGCGTTCGCCAGGGGCCGGTCGGTAGGCGCCGCTGGTGAGCGCCGCGAGCGCCGTGGCACCGCCTGGCTCGGCTGCTACCCGCAGCTGCTGCCAGAGCAATAGCCGAGCGGTGCCGATCGCCTCCTCGGTCACCAGCACCGAGGCCACATCGGCCTCCGACGCCGCGGCGAGACCGAGGCGGCCGATCCGACCCGCCCCCAGGGCGTCCGAGGCCAGGCCGCCGACCTCGACGTCGACCGGGCCTCCGGCTGCCAGCGCGGCATGCAGCGTCGGGCAGCCCACCGGCTCGACCGCCACCACCTGCGCCTGCCGCGACCACCAGGTGGCGATTCCCCCGATCAGCCCTCCACCACCGACGGCCACCAGCACGGTGTCGAGATCGGGGCACTGCTGCTCCAGCTCGCGGGCGACCGTACCTTGACCGGCGACCACCGCCGCCTGGTCGTAGGCGTGCACGACCAGGCCTCCCACGTCTTCGGCCCGCCTGGTGCTGGCAACCAGCGCCTGGGCGTACGTGCTGCCGACCAGCTCGACCCGTGCACCGAGAGCGCGGATGCCGTCCACCTTGACCTGCGGTGCCGTGGCGGGGACGAAGATCTCTGCCCGGCGTCCCAGAGACCGCGCGACATGCGCGACGGCAAGCCCGTGGTTACCACCCGAGGCTGCCACCACGACCTCGGGTGCTCCTGCTTCGAGCACCCGGTTGAAGGCGCCCCGCGGCTTGAAGGACCCCGTGTGCTGGAGAAGCTCCAACTTCAGCACCAGTGGCTCGTGCAGCCCGAACGCGACTCCGTCGACCTCGATGACGGGCGTCCTTCGTACGTGCTGCTCGATGCGACGAGCGGCGGCGTCGATGGCGGCACGGGTGGGGGAGGCGTCGTCTTTCACCGACTCAGCGTACGGAGGCCGCACGGCTGCGTTGCCGTCGATCTTCAGGAGGCGAAGATCGCCAGCCGGGTGATCGTCGTCCGGTCATCGGCGACGTCGATGTGTAGCCGCTGCCCGGGTCGCAGGTGGCGCAGTCCGGATGTCGTGAAGACGTCGCCGTCGAACGCCAGGCGTACGCCGTCGTCGAGCAGTACCGTCCCGGACCCGGTGCTGTGCTGGAAGGACTCCACGGTCGCTTGCATGACCCTGAACCTACCTAGTCCGCCCAGCGGGCTGTGAGGTGCTGAGCTGAGGGGAACTGCATGCGTTCGAGCACCTGTCGCGTCGCTCGGCCCACTCCCAGGCGTACGGCGTCCCGTAGGTGCTCGAGGGTGTCGACGTCTCGGCGCAGGTGTGGTGCGCGCACGTCGATCGGGTCTGCACCGGCGCGCACGTGGTGGGCGAACGACCCGGCGCCGAAGGCCGTGGACAGGCTCGTCCCGGCCGGCAGGGTGAGGGCCACGGTGCCGAGCCCCTCGGCGTCGGCGAGGACACCCGGTCGGGTCGCTGGTGCAGCGTCCACGAGGTTCTCCAGGTCGCTCGCACGCAGGCACGGCAGGTCAGCCTGCAGCACCAGGATCGGGCAGTGCGGCACCTGCTCGCGCGCCCATGTCGTCCCCCGGCTGACTGCCGCGTCCAGGTCACCCACGTCCGGGAGCTGGGTGACCCGAGGTTGTGCCAACGTTGATCCGGCGATGCCCTCACCGCCGACGACGAGCACGCGTAGCACGTCGGCGCTCGCCAGCGTCGCTTCCAGCGTGTCGGCTGCGAACGCCGCGGCCAGCGACATCCGCCACGAACCGACGTCCGGAGCGAGCCTGCGCTTGGCGTGCTCGAGCCCCTTGACCGGCAGCACGACGGTCCATCCGATCAGCTGGTCCACCGCCCCACCGTAGGTGACGGGCTGGTCGTAGGCTCGCACCCGCATCGACGAGCTGAGCGGAGAGGACCAGGCGTGCGCGGACGCGAGTTCCCCCCGGCCATGCGATGGCTCGTGCGGGTCCTGCGACCGTGGTGCATGCTCTTCACCAAGCGCGACTGGCGCGGAGCCGAGCACTTCCCCAACGGCGGGTTCGTCCTCGCGACCAACCACGTGTCGCACACCGATCCACTGTTGCTCAGCCACTACCTCGTCGACCACGGCGTACCTCCTCGCTTCCTGGCCAAAGCCTCGGTGTTCAAGGTTCCGCTGGGCGGTCGGTTGCTGGCGGCGTGCGGCCAGATCCCTGTCTACCGAGACACTGCCGACGCGGGGAAGGCGCTGTCCGCGGCGCTCGACTCGATCGGTGCAGGCGTGGTGGTGGTGATCTACCCGGAGGGGACACTGACCCGCGACCCGGGCCTGTGGCCGATGGCGGGACGCACAGGTGCCGCACGGGTCGCGTTCCTGACCGGGTGTCCGGTCGTGCCCGTCGCTCAGTGGGGACCGCAGGCGATCCTGCCTCCGTACGGCAAGCGGCCCCGGCTCCTTCCACGCCGGACCATCCACGTGCACGCCGGGCCGCCGGTGGACCTCGAGGACCTGCGGGGACGCACGATCGACACCGACGTGCTCGCAGAGGCGACCGACCGGATCCTGGACGCGATCACCGCGCAGCTCGCGGCGATCCGGGGACAGACTCCACCGTCGGTACGCCACGACCCCCGAGCGGCGTCGGTGGCCGACGGGCAGGACGACGGGAGAGTCGCCTGATGCCGCGCATCGCCGTGATGGGAGCAGGATCCTGGGGGACCGCCTTCTCCCTCGTCCTCGCCGACGCAGGCCACCAGGTACGCGTGTGGGGCCGACGGGAGTCGGTGTGCGAAGGCATCAACGCCACGCGCGAGAACGTCGACTACATGCCCGGCGTGATCCTTTCCGGGGCCATCCGGGCGAGCCACGACGAGACGTGGGTGCTCGAGGGTGCCGATGCGGTCGTCCTGGCGGTCCCGTCGCAGACGCTGCGGGCCAACCTCGAGCAGTGGACACCGGCACTGCCGCACGAGGTGCCCCTGGTCAGCCTGATGAAGGGTGTCGAGCTCGGCACCCACCAGCGGATGAGCGAGGTCATCAGCGAGGTGAGCGGCGTCAGCCCCTCCCACGTCGCCGTGGTCAGCGGACCCAACCTGGCGCGCGAGATCGCGGCCCGTCAGCCGGCCGCGAGCGTCGTGGCGTGCGTCGACGAGAGCGTGGCCACGCAGCTGCAACGGTGGTGCCACACGCCGGCGTTTCGTCCGTACACCGTGACCGACGTGGTGGGCTGCGAGCTCGGCGGCACCACCAAGAACGTCATCGCCTTGGCGGTGGGCATGGCGATCGGTCTGGGGTTCGGGGACAACACGACGGCCACGGTCATCACCCGCGGCCTGGCCGAGACGGCTCGGCTCGCGCACGCGATGGGCGCCGACCCACTGACGCTGGCCGGTCTCGCAGGCCTCGGTGACCTGGTGGCCACCTGCTCGTCACCGCTGTCGCGCAACCGTACGTTCGGGCAGAAGCTCGGCTCGGGGATGAACGTCGCCGAGGTGACGGCTTCGACGCGTCAGGTCGCCGAGGGGATGCAGTCCTGCCAGTCGATCGCCGAGCTCGCCGCCGCGCACGGTGTCGACATGCCGATCGTCGAGCATGTCGCCGCGCTGATCCGTGGCGAGCTCGAGCCCCGCGAGATGCTCACCTCTCTGGTGTCGCGATCCGCCAAGCGCGAGCGCGCCTGACGCTCGTCGGTTTACCAGGGGACTATGGCATGTTGACACTGCCCATGGGACGCATCCCATGGGCAGTGACGTTCACCAAGGGACCCTGGTAAACCGCGCCCCGCTCACGGACTGGGCAACGAAGCCAGTGCGGAGGCCAGATCGGCCCAGAGGTCCTCGACGTCCTCAATGCCGACCGAGAGCCGGACCAGTGCCTCGGGGACGGTGTCGGGCTCGCCCTTCCAGCGGCGACGGCGTTCCAGCAGGGACTCCACGCCGCCGAGGCTGGTCGCGTGCACCCACAGCGCCGTGGAACGGGTGAGCAGGTCAGCCGCCATCGGCCCCGCGGCCACCTCGATCGCGACCATCGCGCCCCAGTCGGGGTAGCGCACGTGCGACACCGCCGGGTGGTCGGCCAACCGGACCGCGAGCTCGGCAGCGTTGGCCTGCGCTCGCTCCAGCCGTACGTGCAGCGTGCGTACCCCTCGCGCGGCCAGCCAGGACTCCAGCACACCGGGTACGGCGCCGCGGCTGCGCCGGTGCTCGTCCATCGCTGTGAACGTCGCGTCGTCGCGGGTCACCAGGGCTCCGAGCATGACGTCGGAGTGCCCGGCGAGGTACTTCGTCGCCGCGTGCACGACCACGTCAGCGCCCAGCTCGAGGGGCTGCTGGAGCAGCGGTGTCGCGAACGTGTTGTCCACCACGACGCGTGCACCGGCCGACGTTGCGCCGGCGGCGACGGCTGCCAGGTCGGCGACCTCCAGCATCGGGTTGGTCGGCGACTCCAGCCACACCAGGGCCGCATCCTCGCAGGCCTGGACGACCGCAGCGGTATCGGTGATGTCGACGGTGTGCACGCGCAGCAGACCTCGACGCTCCCGGTCACCGAGCTGGTGCAGAACGCCCTGGTACGCGTGCACCGGCACCACAATGGTTTCGCCGACAGCCACGAGGTCCAGCACCGCCGTCACCGCCGCCATCCCCGAGGAGTACGTCAGCGCGCGTCCGCCCTCGAGGCTGCCGAGCACCTCCTCGAACGCCGTCCACGTCGGGTTCCCGTAGCGGCCGTACTCCACGTCACCACCGGCGACGTAGGTGGAAGCCGGCGTCAACGGTGTGTTCAAGGGGGCGTCGGGCTCGTGGGCAGGGCGGCCCAGCGACACCGTGCGGGTCGCCGGGGCCAGCCGGCGACCGTCGGACGTAGATGGCACGTCAGCACTCATGGCGCCATCCTGGCCGACGCGCCGAACCAGGCACCGAGCGGGTTGGCGACCGACCGATAGGGTCGCCAGCGATGACCTCCCCGCAGCAGCCCCGCGCCGACGGCACCGACCCGGTCGGCCGGATCCGGGTCGCCGTGGTCTTCGGCGGACGTTCCAGCGAACACGGTGTCTCCTGCCTGACCGCCGGCGAGGTGATCAAGGCGATCGACCCCGAGCGCTACGACGTGCTGCCGGTCGGAATCACGCGAGACGGTCGCTGGGTGCTGGAGTCCGGCGACCCGGCCCGGTTCGCGATCACCGACCGGACCCTGCCCAGCGTCGATGCCGCCGGTGCACAGGTGGTTCTCGCCAACGACCCGAACCGTCGGGACCTGGTCGTACATCCGTCGGGTGAGGTGCCACGCACCCTCGGGCGGGTGGACGTGGTGATGCCGCTGCTGCATGGCCCGTGGGGGGAGGACGGCACCATCCAGGGCCTCCTCGAGCTCGCCGGCGTCCGTTACGTCGGGGCAGGGGTGCTCGCCAGTGCCGTCGGCATGGACAAGCACCACATGAAGGTCGCCTTCGCCGCCGCTGGCCTCCCGATGCTGCCGTACGTCGTGCTACGCCGGCGCTGGTCGGACACCGACCCTGACGGCGTGCGGCGCGCGGTGCAGCCCCTCGGTCTCCCGGTGTTCGTCAAGCCGGCACGAGCCGGTTCCAGCGTCGGGATCAGCCGGGTGGACGACCTGACCGAGCTCGCTGCGGCGATCGGGCTGGCCCGCGAGAGCGACCCCAAGGTGTTGGTCGAGGCTGCTGCGGTCGGCGCACGTGAGATCGAGCTCGGTGTGCTGGACTCCGTGGACGGTTCCGGCGCCGAGGTGAGCCAGCCGGGGGAGATCGTCCTCGACCCGGCTGCCGGGCACAGCTGGTACGACTTCGACGCCAAGTACGTCGACGGCGGCGGAACAGCCACCGTCCCCGCCAACCTGCCCTCCGACCTCGTCGCAGTGCTGCGCGCCCAGGCGCTGACGGCCTTCGACGCGATCGACGGGGAAGGGCTGGCGCGGGTGGACTTCTTCGTGCTGCCGGACGGAAGCGCGGTAATCAACGAGATCAACACGATGCCCGGATTCACCCCGACCTCGATGTATCCGGCGCTGTGGGCCGCGCAGGGCGTCGACTACCCGACGCTGGTGGACCGGCTGCTGCGCAGTGCGCTGAACCGGCCGCTCGGCCTGCGCTGAGCCTGGCATCCGGACATCACACGCACGCCCGCACCTCGGGATCGTGCCGTGCCACCGCGTCAGCGAGCTCGGTCAGCGGTCCGACCTCGGGTGCGTACGCGTCCGGTACGACGACCTCGACGGGCGTCGCCCGTCCGACGGTGGTGAACCGGTAGCTGTCGGAGAGCTCCTCGGGGTACCAGCCCACACCGTTGACCACCTGGCACTCCGACGCTCGCCCGAGACCCTGCGCGTCGGTGACGCCGCAGCGCAACGTGACGGCCGGGTCGCCCCACGCCACGCCGCTCCCGGCCGGTGCCACGTCCCGCCGACCCTGCCCGGCCAGCTCACGGGGCAGGTCAGTCAGGAGGTCTGCGCAGATCGCCTCCGCATCGGGGTCCAGGTCCGCCGGCTCCAGATCGACGACTCCGCTGCACCCGGCCAGGGTGACAAGGCCGATGGCCGCCGCTGCCAGGTGCGTTCGGCACTGCCGACGGGTTGCAACCCATGGGAGGTGGGCACTTGCCATGGGGAGTGCTGCTGGATGCCGAGGGGAGTGCGCCCGCTCGTGCCGCGCTCGCCGCTCAGATGTGTACGACCGGGCAGGTCAGCGTCCGGGTGATCCCGTCGATGTTCTGGACCCGTGCGACCACCAGCTGGCCGAGTTCGTCCACGTTGCTCGCCTCGGCACGCACGATCACGTCGTAGGGGCCGGTGACGTCCTCGGCCATGGTGACGCCGCTGACGTCGGCGATCTCGCGAGCGACGTCGGCGGCCTTGCCGACCTCGGTCTGGATCAGGATGTAGGCCTGTACCACCATGGGTCGGGTCTCCACTCTCGTCGGCGTTCCGGTACGGATCGCCGCTCACGCTACAGGTGCCTCGGCGTCCCCGGCACCCATGGGTCCGACCGGCGTACGAAGGCGACTCGGCGGGGGATCGTGGCTGCGCTGCGGCAGGATGGACCTATGCCCTCGTCCCCCGTCATGACCGTGTCCGAGCTGGGTGAGTTCGGGCTCATCGATGCCATCCGCTCGGTCTTCCAGACCAATGCCGACGTGCTGGTCGGGTCAGGTGACGACGCCGCCCAGCTGGCTGCCGCCGGGTCGGTGCTGGTCACCACGGACCTGATGGTGGACGGCCGGCACTTCCGTCGGGACTGGAGCTCGGCCGCCGACGTCGGACACAAGGTGGCCGCCGCGAACCTGGCTGACATCGCCGCGATGGGCGGCGTCGCCACCGGCCTGGTCATCGGGCTCGCGGCTCCGGGGGACACCCCGGTGGCGTGGGTCGAGGAGCTCAGCCAGGGGATCGCCGCGGAGGTCGCCGAGGTCGGCGCCAGCGTTGTCGGGGGCGACATGACCGAGTCCGACACCCTGGTCCTGGCGGTGACCGCCCTCGGCCGAGTCGCCGGCGCCCCGGTGCTGCGCTCGGGAGCCCGTCCGGCGGACGTCGTGGCCGTCGCCGGACGACTCGGCTGGGCCGCAGCAGGCCTCGCAGTCCTGGGCCGCGGCTTCCGTTCGCCACGGGTCGTCGTGGAGGCTCACCGGCGCCCGAACCCGCCGTACGCCGCGGGTCCGCAGGCTCAACAGGCCGGGGCGACCGCGCTGATCGACGTCAGTGACGGGCTGCTGGCCGATCTCGGTCACGTGGCCCGCGCCAGCGGCGTGGCCATCGACATCGACAGTTCCAGCTTCGAGCTTGCCGAACCGTTGCTCGCAGTCGGCTCGGCACTGGGGGTCGATCCTATGGAGTTCTGCCTCACCGGGGGTGACGACCACGCCCTGGCGGCGACGTACCCGCCCGGCGTACCGCTGCCCGCGGGGTGGCGACGGATCGGCGTCGTCGGCGCGGGCGAGCACGTCACCGTCGACGGGGCGCAGCACGAGGGCAGCACCGGCCACAGACATTTCGGTTGATCAGGCCATGCCGGTTCGCGCCCGACGCACAAGGGGATGAAGGTGCCTGAGCAGCTTCAGGTACGTTCGGCTGACGACGATGACATGCTCGCCGTCGCGGCGATTTTCGCGCGGTACGTGAGCGACACGGTTCTCACGTTCGAGCTGGAACCTCCCACGGCCGCCGCTTGGCGAGGCCGCCTCGCCAGCCTCGCGGCAGCAGGCTGGCCGTTCCTCGTCCTCGTCGTCGACGGCCAGCTCGTGGGCTACGCCTACGTGAGCCCCTGGCGGACCAAGCCGGCGTACGCACACACCGTGGAGAACTCGATCTACCTCGACCCGGACAGCGCCGGCCGTGGGTACGGGCGGGTGCTTCTCGAGACGCTGCTCGCCGCCGCTGGCTCCGCTGGGGCGCGGCAGGTCATAGCCGTGATCGTCGACAGTGGTAGTCCCGAGTCGATGTCGCTGCACCGGGCGGTGGGTTTCGTCCAGGCCGGCCGGTTGTCCCAGGTCGGCTTCAAGCAGGACCGCTGGCTTGACGTCGTCCTCATGCAGACGTCTCTGACGTCCGAGAGCATCACCTCGGCGGTCACCGGTGCGTCATGAGGAGCGCGGCTCAGCGCGTGACCTTGCCCGCCTTGAGGCACGAGGTGCACACGTTGAGGCGCTTGGGCGTGCTGTTCACGACCGCACGCACGCGCTGGATGTTCGGGTTGAAACGCCGCTTTGTCCGCTTGCGCGACCACGGAACGTTATTGCCGAAACCCGGCCTCTTGGCACAGATGTCGCAGACCGCAGCCACCGTGGACGCTCCTTAGCGGATCGAGAACTCGAGACCGCCCGGTGAATCGGGCGCGAGACGCCGCCTGGGATGACCTGGCGGCAACCTGCACAGATTATCCGATGCTGGCCGCCGGAGGCGAATCCGGCTGTCTGCGGCTGCGACTAGTCTGACGCGCGCACCGTACCGCCACGCCGAACCGCACTCCGGTCGGTCCAGCCGCCGAGGGAGCCCGATGCCGCAGCCGCTGAGCCCGGAGCTGTTCCGGCGCTGGTGCCGTTCCTGCCTGGCTGCACTCGGTCATGCCCGCGAGGAGATCGACGCGCTCAACGTCTACCCGGTCCCTGACAACGACACCGGGACCAACCTGTTCCTCACCTTCGAGGCAGCCGTCGCCGCACTCGAGGCCGACGATGCCGGCTCGGACCTGGCCTCCGGGGCGCGGGTGTTCGTCGACGGTGCCCTGCGCGGTGCCCGGGGCAACTCCGGCGTCATCATGTCGCAACTGCTACGGGCGTGCGTCCTGCCGGTCGTCGCCGCTGCCGCCCGTGCCGAGCCCCGGGGGACGGTGCAGGCTTCGGTCCTCGCCGACGCGCTGGGCGCAGCAAGCGCCGCCGCCTACGCCGCAGTCGGTCAACCAGTCGAAGGCACGATCCTGTCCGTTGCGCGGGCGAGCGCCACTGCTGCGTCGACCGCTGCGGTCGCGGGCGCCGCGGTCGACGAGACGCTGGTGGCCGCCGCCGACGCTGCCCGGGTAGCGCTGTCCGCCACGCCGGGTCAGTTGGACCTGCTGCGCCGTGCCGGTGTCGTCGATGCCGGTGGCCGGGGGCTGTGCGTGGTGCTCGACTCGACGGTCGGCGTGTTGACTGGTGAAGTCCGTCCCGATCCCGACCGGGGCCGCACAGGCCCCAGCCTGCCGGTTCCGCACCTGGAGGCTGATCTATCGGCCCAGGGCCCGTCGTACGAGGTGATGTACCTTCTGGACGCCGGGGACGACCGCATCCCCGCCCTGCGCGCGACGCTCACACCACTGGGTGACTCGCTGGTCGTGGTCGGAGGGGAGGGCCTGTGGAACGTTCACGTCCACGTCGACGATGTCGGGGCGGCCATCGAGGCCGGGCTCGCGGCGGGACGTCCCCATCGCATCGCCGTGACCCATTTCGCCGAGCTGATGACCGGCGGCGCAGCGCCCCTACCTGCGACGTCGCGGGCGGTGATCGCCGCGGGCGCCGGCCCCGGCCTGGTCCAGCTCTTCGAGGGTGCCGGTGCCCTCGCCCTGTTGCTGCGCCCGGGATGGCGCAGCTCGACCGCGGAGTTCTTGGAGGCGATCGAGACGAGCCAGGCCAACGAGGTGGTGCTGCTGCCGAACATGGAGAGCTGCCTGCCAGCTGCGGAGGCAGCCGCCCGCCGGGTCCGGGAGCGTGGGGTCAGGGTGGCCGTCATCCCGACCCGTGCGCAGGTGCAGGGACTCGCCGCCCTGGCGGTGCACGAGCCGGCGCGCGGCTTCGACGACGACGTCGTGGCGATGACCACCGCTGCCGGTCATACCCGGCACGGCGGTGTGACCATTGCCACCACACGGGGCATCACGATGGCCGGTCCCTGTGAGCCGGGCGACGTCCTCGGGGTGCTCGAGGGTGACTTCGCGCTGATCGGCTCCGACCTCGGGGTAGTCGCTGGGGACGTGGTGCGCCAGCTGCTCGGAGGCGGTGGCGAGCTTCTGACGCTGGTCACCGGCGAGGACACCCCACCAGGCCTCACCGACGAGATCGAAGCGGCTGTGCGCTCGTGGCGCCCGGACGTGGACACGATCGTGCTCGACGGCGGACAGGTGCGTTACCCGCTCCTGGTAGGCGTCGAATGAGCATTCACCGCGACCCCGTCCTAGATCGGTCGATCGGCTCCTTCGTTGGCGGCAAGACCGCCGACAAGCTCCTTGGCGAGCTCCAGATTCGTACGGTCGGGGACCTGCTGAGCCACTACCCACGCCGCTACGACAGGTGGGGTGAGCTGACCGACATGTCGAAGCTGGAGCTCGACGAGCACGTCACCGTGCTGGCTCGGGTCGTCGAGGCGGTCACCAAGGACTACCGCGACCGCCGGCGCAAGGGCCGGATCAGTAAACGGGTGGAGATCACCGTCACCGACAACCGGGGCACGCTGCTGTTGACCTTCTTCCACCAGCTGTTCCGGCTGGCCCAGCTGAGACCCGGGACTGTCGGCTACTTCTCGGGCCAGATCAGTGAGTTCAACGGGCGCCGCCAGCTGCTGCACCCCGACCTGCGGCTGCTCGACGGGAGCACCGACCTCGACACCGAGCTCGAGACCGGATCGCAGGCGGGGCGAACCCTCGAGGCGATCTACCCGGCAACCGCCCGGCTGCAGACCTGGTCCATCGCCAGCAGCGTCGCGCGGGTGCTGCCAGAGATCGTCGACGTCGAGGACCCGTTGGAGGACGACTTCCGGAAGCGTGAGGGGTTCGTCGATCTCCGTACGGCCTACCGGTACATCCACCTGCCGACCAACCTGGCGCAGGTCGAGGCTGCCCAGAACCGGCTGCGCTTTGACGAGGCCTTCGTGGTGCAGCTCGAGCTGGCCCGGCAGCGCGCGGCCACCGAGCGGATGCCCGCCGTTGCGCGCCTACCGCGAGCCGGTGGCCTGCTCGACCGGTTCGACGCTGGACTGCCGTTCACCCTGACTGCCGGGCAGCGTGAGATCGGTGAGCTGCTGAGCAACGAGCTGGTCCTCGATCGTCCGATGCATCGGTTGCTGCAGGGGGAGGTGGGGTCGGGAAAGACGGTGGTGGCATTGCGCGCGATGCTGCAGGTGGTCGATGCCGGCGGCCAGACCGCCCTGCTGGCTCCCACCGAGGTCTTGGCCGTGCAGCACCACCGCTCGATCGGCATCATGCTCGGTGCACTGGCCCGCGGCGGGATGCTCGACGGCGACCCGGACGCCACCCGGGTGCGACTGCTGACCGGCTCGATGGGGGTCCGGGCTCGCCGGGAGGCGCTGTTGGACGTGGCATCCGGCGAGGCCGGGATCGTCGTGGGCACGCACGCGCTGCTTGAGGACGTCGTCGCGTTCGCGGATCTAGGCCTGGTGGTCGTCGACGAGCAGCACCGCTTCGGTGTCGAGCAGCGGGCGGCCCTGACCAAGCGGGCTGGGAAGAAACGCCCCCACACGCTGGTCTTGACCGCGACCCCGATCCCGCGCACGGTGGCCATGACCGTTTTCGGCGACCTGGAGACCTCGACCCTGGCGGAGCTACCGGCCGGCCGGCAGCCCATCCAGACCACGGTGGTGCCGGCGGCGGCCCGACCGGACTGGCTGCAGCGTTGTTGGGACCGGATCGGCGAGGAGGTCGGGCTGGGCCGTCAGGCCTACGTCGTGTGCGCGCGGATCGGGGACGGAGAGGATTCCGGTGACGTCGACGAACGCGGGCTGCCGCGCCCGCAGGCCGCCGTCGAGCTGTTCCAGCAGCTGACGTCCGGTCCGCTCGGTCACCTGCACGTCGAGCTGCTGCACGGACGGCTCCCGGCGGAGACCAAGGACACGGTGATGTCCCGCTTCGCCAGGGGCGAGATCGACGTGTTGATCTCGACCACCGTCATCGAGGTCGGGGTCGACGTCGCCGATGCGTCGACGATGGTCGTCATGGACGCCGAGCGGTTCGGTATCTCGCAGCTTCACCAGCTACGCGGTCGCGTCGGACGGGGTGGGTCACCGGGGCTCTGCCTGCTGGTGACCCAGACCCCTGTGGGCAGCCCTCCGTACGACCGGCTGAGCGCGGTGGCGGGCACCTCGGACGGTTTCGAGCTTTCCCGACTGGACCTCGAGACCAGACGGGAAGGCAACGTGCTCGGCGTGAACCAGTCGGGTCGGCGCTCCGCGCTGCGGCTGCTGTCCGTGCTCGACCACGAGGACGTCATCATCCGGGCGCGCAGCCTCGCCGAGCAGATCATCACCGACGACCCCATGCTGGCCGCGCATCCGGCGCTCGATGCCGCCGTCCGTCGCTTCGCCAGGTCCCGGCAGTCGGGCTACCTGGAGAAGTCGTGACGGCATCGTCGCGGGTCTGCATGAACGTGGCCCGACCTGCGGAGGTAACCGTCGAGCACGTTGGTGCTGCGCGCCATTCCAGCGGCCGGGACTAGTGGTTGTGGACTAGGCCTTCTTGCCGGGTGCCCGGTCCGACGGGCTGCCGGTGTCGGCGCGGCAGCTGGACGCTCCGGGTGAGTGGACGCCGTTGTTGGCGCCCTCTGCATGGTCGGCCTCCTGGACATGGTCAGTGCCGAAGTAGGAGAAGCCGGGTGAGTCGCCCTCGGGCGAGACGCAGTGCGCGGCGGAAGCGCCACCAGCGCTGAGAAGAACCGATCCACTGACCATGGCCGTGACGGCGACGGCCTTTGCGAGCTTGGTGAGCATGACGCCTCCGGGTGTTGGAATTGCTGACACCGCTGCATACGGCTGCGAAGACGAAACCGTTCAACCTCAGCAGAAGAATGTTCGCGAGGGCGTGTCCACGCGCTCTGAGCGCATGTCGGCGGGGCTCGGTGGCACTGCTCGCGGCGGTGACGTCACGGTGCCTGCCAGACTGCTTGAGACAGCCGGTCGGTCGTCGGTGCCGACTCGGTGCGCCTGCGGCTCGGTGTGACCGTGGGAAATCAGTACAGGCAGCGGCCCAGCAACTCACCACCTGGAGAAGTCGTGACCCGCATCGTGTCCGGCAGCGCCGGCGGTCGCCGACTGCGCACCCCGCCGGGAGACAGCACCCGGCCCACGGCCGACCGGGTCCGCGAGGCCATGTTCTCCGCCCTGGAGTCGATGCTCGGCTCCTTGGAGGGGCTGCGGGTGCTCGACCTCTACGCCGGTTCGGGGGCGCTGGGTCTCGAGGCACTCTCGCGCGGAGCGGGGTACGCGGTGTTCGTCGAGTCCGACCGGCACCCCGCCAGGCTCATTGCATCCAACGCCCGCGAGCTGGGGCTCGAGGGTGCGCAGGTGGTGATGCGTCCGGTACATGCCCACCTCGGGAGCGGCCGCACCGAGCCCTTCGACCTGGTGGTGGCCGACCCGCCGTACGCCCTGCCAGCGGCGGACCTCGACGAAGTGCTGCGCTGTCTGGACGAGCACGGCTGGCTGGCCGCGGACGCGGTCGTCGTCGTGGAGCGCTCACGGCGCAGCCCCGAGCTGACATGGCCTGAGGGCATCGACACCGTGCGCCGACGCGATTACGGCGAGACCGCGCTTTGGTACGGTCGCCGATCCGACCACCTCGTGACCAGGAGCACCCCTGCATGAGCACTGCCTGTTGCCCGGGGTCCTTCGACCCCGTCACCCTCGGACACCTGGACATCGTGTCCCGGGCCGCATCGTTGTTCGACCAGGTGAGCGTCGCGGTGCTGGTCAACGAGAGCAAGCGCAGCTTGTTCGGCCTGGAGGAGCGCCTCGCGATGTTGCGGGAGGTGACAGCCGACCTGCCCAACGTCACGGTCGACGCCTTCGACGGCCTGCTGGTGGACTTCTGTGCGGATCGTGGAATCGGCGCCATCGTCAAGGGTTTGCGGTCGGGGCCCGACCTCGACTACGAGATGCCGATGGCGCGGATGAACGTCGGGCTGCGCCACGTCGAGACCGTCTTCGTGCCGACGGCCGCCGCCTGGTCGCACGTGTCCTCCAGCCTGGTGAAGGAGGTCGCCTCCCTGGGTGGAGACGTCAGCGGGATGCTGCCGTCTCCCGTGCACGCGGCATTGGTGCAGCGGCTCGCCGAACGTCGCAGCGACACCTGAGCGCCGGCCACCACGTCGGGTGGTGGTGCCAGCAGGTATCTTGTCCCGAGGTCTGTCCTGGACCGTGATCTGCTGCTCCCGACAACGGATGTGACGTCGTGAAGAGGCTGGACCCCAGAGCGACGCTGGTGCTCGACACCCGCGAGCTGGGTCGTCGACCCGGGGCGCAGCGGGTCACGGCGTTGACCGAGCCGGCTCCGCCGGACCTGCGCATCGACGTCCTCGGCGTACCCGCCGGAAGCCCGATCGAGCTCGATCTGCGGCTGGAGGCGGTCATGGAGGGTGTGCTGGTCTCCGGCACGGCGACGGTCGTCCTCACGGGGGAGTGCACGCGCTGCCTGGGGTCTATCGAACAGTCCGAGACCGTCGACCTGCAAGAGCTGTACGTCTACGACGACGCCGATCCCGACGCGGACGAGGAGACGCACCGCCTGCACGGCGACCTGCTCGACCTCGAGCCGGCGCTGCGCGACGCGGTGGTGCTGGCAATGCCCTTCAACCCGCTCTGCTCCGCGGACTGCCGCGGCCTGTGCCCCGAGTGCGGCGCCCGGCTCGCCGAGGACCCTGAGCACAGCCACGACGAGCCGATCGACCCACGGTGGACCGCCTTGCAGCCATTGTCCGCTGACGCCGACCTGCGACCGGGTGACGTCGGTCGAAGCGGGGAGTAAGGGTGACGGCTGCGGAATCGCGATCGCCGGGCACCTCGCTCGCGGGCCGCCGGGAGCTCAGCGCGGCTTTGGGCGCACCGGACCTCGAGGACGCCCTGCTCGTGCTCGCGCTGACCCACCGCTCGTTCGCCTACGAGAACGGCGGTCTGCCGACCAACGAGCGGCTGGAGTTCCTGGGTGACTCGGTGCTCGGTCTGATCGTGACCGAGCGGCTCTATCTGCGACACCCGGACCTGTCGGAGGGCAGGCTCGCCAAGCTGCGAGCCGCCGTCGTCAACGCCCACGCCTTGGCCCAGGTGGCCCGCGATCTCGACGTCGGACCCCACGTACGCCTAGGGCGAGGCGAGGAGGGAACCGGCGGACGCGACAAGTCCTCAATCCTGTCCGACACAGTCGAGGCCCTGATCGGCGCAGCCTTCCTGCAGTTCGGGTTCGCCCGCTCCACGGAGCTGGTGCTCGCGTTGTTCGAGCCGCTCATCGCGGCCGCCTCGCTGCTCGGCGCCGGCCTGGACTGGAAGACCAGCCTGCAGGAGCTCGGCGCAGACACCGGGCTGGGCGTACCGGTGTACCTGATCACCGAGACCGGTCCCGACCACGAGAAGTCCTTCACGGCACGGGTCCGCGTGGGCGAAGAGGTCTACGGCCACGGCACTGGCCGTTCCAAGAAGGCAGCCGAGCAGCAGGCCGCCGAGACTGCCTGGCGTGAGATCCGGGTTGTGCACTCGCCCGAGGCGTCGTCCGTCGACGACGATCCGGCCGACGCTGCCCACCGGTGAGCCAGCAGCCGGCTGAGTACCGTGCCTGAGCTGCCCGAGGTCGAGGTTGTCCGGCGCGGACTCGCCGAGCACGTCGTCGGCCGCAGCGTCGTGGCGGTGGAGGTGCGCAACGCACGTTCCGTACGCCGCCACCTCGCCGGCCCCGTCGACTTCGTGGACCGGCTGACCCGTCGGCGCGTCGACGCCGCACGCCGACGGGGCAAGTACCTGTGGCTCGCGCTCGACGACGGCTCGGCTGTCCTCGGGCACCTCGGCATGTCCGGACAGCTGCTGGTACAGCCCGCAACGGCACCCGACGAGACGCACCTGCGGGTACGGCTCGTGCTCGACTCCGGTGTCCAGCTGCGCTTCGTCGACCAGCGGATGTTCGGTGGCCTGTCGATGAGCGAGGACGGCGCCGCGCTCCCCTCGGAGATCGCCCACATCGCGCCCGACCCGTTCGACCCGACCTTCGGCGACGACCTGTTCGCGACTCGCATCCGGCGCAGACGTACCGGTCTGAAGCGGGCACTCCTCGACCAGAGGTTGATCTCTGGGGTAGGGAACATCTACGCCGACGAGGGGCTCTGGCTGGCGCGGCTGCACTACGCCCGGCCGACTGAGACGCTCACTCGCGTCGAGGTCGCCCGGGTGCTGGGGGGCGTCCGCGCGGTCATGTCATCGGCGCTGAGTCAGGGCGGAACGTCCTTCGATGCGCTCTACGTCGACATCAACGGGCGCAGCGGCTACTTCGACCGCTCGCTGCAGGTGTACGGCCGAGACGGTCAGCCGTGCCGTCGTTGCCGGACGCCCATCCGACGGGACCCGTTCATGAACCGCTCGTCCTACACCTGTCCGCGATGTCAACCTCGTCCGCGACGGGCGCGCTGGTGACTGTCCGGCCCGCTCATTCCGCTCGCTGCGACGATTGACCAGCGACGGTCTGCAGTGGGATCGTGGAAGATGCATCGCGCGGCCACGAGCCGTTGTGGGCACACCGTCACAGCCCGCCCGGCACCCGAGCGAGGCACGTGGACGTCACGACGTGGAGGATCTTCATGGCCAAGGCACTCATGGGCCACCTTGACACCGGGGCGGTCGACCCCCGGCGAGTGCGCGAAACAGTCCTGCTACGTCAACGGGTCACCGACCTCGAAGCCGAGGTCCTACGGCTGAAGGCCGAGAACGATGCGCTTGCCGCCGCGTACCGCCGCGACACCGGTTCGGTCGTCCCGGGGCACGTCGCTGACCTCGAGCCCGCCCTCTCCTGACCTGCCGCGGTTTACCAGGGGACCGTGGTAAACGTCACTGCCCATGGGTTGCGTCCCATGGGCAGTGACAACATGCCATGGGCGGTGACCTCTCCGATCATCGGCGGTGACAGCTCGTACACACACGGTGACGACATCGCCGTACGTCCTGGCCCGCTCGGCCGTGGCGGTCCCTGATCGCAGGCCACCCGGCGGTTACGCTGTCGGCGATCCTCCCCAGGTCGCGGTAGGCAGGAGCAGGCGTTGTACCTGAAGAGCGTGACGCTGCGCGGGTTCAAATCCTTCGCCTCGTCGACCACCCTCCAGCTCGAGCCCGGCATCACCTGCGTCGTCGGACCCAACGGCTCGGGCAAGTCCAACGTCGTCGACGCGCTGTCGTGGGTGCTGGGCGAGCAGGGCGCCAAGTCCCTGCGGGGCGGAAAGATGGAGGACGTCATCTTCGCCGGTACGTCCACCCGGCCACCGCTCGGACGCGCCGAGGTCGTGCTCACGATCGACAACACCGACGGTGGGTTGCCGATCGAGTACGCCGAGGTCACCATCGCGCGGACCATGTTCCGCAACGGCGGGTCGGAGTACGCGGTCAACGGCTCCAGCTGTCGGTTGCTCGACGTGCAGGACCTGTTGTCGGACTCCGGTATCGGCCGTGAGATGCACGTCATCGTGGGGCAGGGCCAGCTCGACGGTGTGTTGCACGCGACGCCGGAGGAGCGCCGCGGCTTCATCGAGGAGGCCGCAGGGGTGCTCAAGCACCGCAAGCGCAAGGAGAAGGCGCTGCGCAAGCTCGACGCCACCCAGGGCAACCTGGTCCGTCTCGGCGACCTGCTCAGCGAGATCCGTCGCCAGCTCAAGCCGCTCGGCCGGCAGGCCGAGGTGGCTCGCAGGGCTGCTGCGGTCCAGGCCGATGTACGCGACGGTCGAGCCCGTGTCATGGCTGACGACATCGTCACCGCGCGTACGGCCCTGGCCCGCGAGCTCGCCGACGAGAGTGCACTGCGCGAGCGCCGCGCGGCTGTTGAGCGAGCGCTGGAGCAGGCGCGCGGCACCGAGTCCGAGCTCGACGAGCGGCTCGCCGCCGACGCACCGCGCCTGGCCCGCGCCCAGCAGACCTGGTACCACCTCTCGGGCCTGCGCGAACGCATCCGCGGCACCGCCTCGCTGGCCTCCGAGCGGCTGCGCGGTGAGGCCGCCGAACCCGAACAGCCTCGGTCCGGTCGCGATCCGGAGCACCTGGAGGCGCAGGCGGCGTCGGTGCGCGCGGCCGAGCGGCAGATCGAGGCTGACGTGGCGCAACACCGCGCAGCGCTGGAGTTCGCTGTCACGGCCAGGCAGGGAGCAGAGCAGGCGCAGGCGCAGGAGGAGCGTCAGATCGCCGGCCTCGTGCGTGCGGCGGCGGACCGGCGCGAGGGGCTCGCCCGCCTGACCGGTCAGGTGGAGACCCTGCGCAGCCGGGTCGGGTCCGCGGAGGAGGAGCTCGGTCGGCTGCAGGACGCACGTAGCGAGGCTTCGGAGCGGGCGGACCGAGCTCGGCACGAGTTCACCGTGGTGGAGACGCGGGTCGCCGGGCTGGACATGGGGGAGTCCGGTCTGGATGCGGAGTACGAAGTGGCCCAGTCGGCGCTCGACGACCTCGACGAGCAGCTGGCCAAGCACCGGGACGAGGCCGCCACGTCGGACCGGGAACGGGCAGCGCTCACGGCGAGGGTCGAGGCCCTCGAGCTCGGGCTCACGCGCAAGGACGGCGCCGGCGCCCTGCTCGCGGCCAGCGACACGGTCTCCGGACTGCTCGGCTCGGTCGCAGCGCTGCTGTCGGTCCGGTCCGGGTACGAAGCCGCCGTCGCAGCCGCGCTCGGTGACGCGGCCGATGCCGTCGCCGTGACCGCGGCGGACACCGCGATCGGCGCCATCGACTACCTGCGCGTGCAGGATCTCGGACGTGCCGGCCTGGTGCTCGGCGGCGTCAGGGGCGACCACCGTGACTGGCCGAGCCTGCCGGCTGGCGCGCTGTACGCGATCGACGCGGTGGACGCACCCTCCGAGCTGGGTGGAGCGCTACAGCGGCTGCTGCACAAGGTCGTGATCGTCGACGACATCGAGGCGGCTCGTCACCTGGTCAAATCCCAACCGGATCTGGTCGGTGTCTCGCGCGGCGGTGACGTGCTGGGCATGCACTTCGCCAGCGGTGGATCCACCGAGGGCCCGAGCCTGATCGAGGTGCAGGCGGCGCTCGACGAGGCCCGCGCCCGTCTCGACGCTGCCACGCACGACGGGGAGCGACTGCAGTTCAGCCTCGCGCACCTGCGGGAGCAGCGGGTGGATGCCGGTCACCGTGTCGACGTCGCGCTGGCCAGGCTGCACGAGTCCGACGCGACGATGGCGGCGGTCGCCGAGCAGTTGGGCCAGCTGGGTTCGGTGGCCCGCTCCGCGCGTGCCGAGGCAGACCGGCTCGGTGCCGCCATCGAGCAGGCGACGAGCGCGCGTACCGAGCACCGAAGTGCTCTCGCGACCCTGGAGGAACGCCTCGCGCGTGCCGCCGAGACACGCGAGGACGGTGAACCGGACGCCCACGTACGCGATGAGCTCGCCGAGCGGGCGGTGGCGGCACGCGCCACTGAGACCGAGGCCCGACTCGCGCTGCGCACGGCGGAGGAGCGCGGACGGGCGCTGCACGGCCAGGCTGACTCGCTGCTGGCAGCAGCGCGAGGTGAGCGCGAGGCGGCCGGACGAGAGCTCGTCCGCCGCGAACGGGTCCGCCGCGAGGCAGCCGCCGCGCGACTGGTGTCCGAGGTCGCGGCCACCGTGCTGACCCGGCTGGACCGTTCGCTGCAGCAGGCGCACGAGCACCGTACGCAGATCGAGGCCTCTCGTTCCGGCGCAGAGACGCTGGCCCGCGAGCTCCGGGCGAGAGTACGCGAGCTGAGCGCCGACCTCGAACGGCTCACCCACTCCGTGCACCGCGACGAGGTCGCACGGGCTGAGCAGCGGCTGCGCATCGAGCAGCTCGAGCTGCGGGCCACCGAGGAGCTGGGCCTCGACGTGGACACGCTCGTCGGCGACTACGGGCCCGACGTGCTGGTCCCGGTCCAGCCGACCGAGGACGAGCCCGAACCTGAGCCCGTTCGGTACATACGTGCCGAACAGGTCAAGCGGCTCGCGACGGCCGAACGGGAGTTGGCCCTGCTCGGCAGGGTCAACCCGCTGGCGCTCGAGGAGTTCTCTGCCCTCGAGGAGCGACACACGTTCCTCACCGAGCAGCTCGAGGACCTGCGCCGCACCCGCAAGGACCTGCTCGACATCGTGACCGACGTCGACACCCAAGTGCAGGAGGTGTTCACCGCGGCCTGGTTCGACGTGGAGCGTGAGTTCGGGCAGGTGTTCTCCCGGCTTTTCCCCGGCGGCGAGGGCAGGCTGCTGCTCACCGACCCGTCCGACCTGCTGAACACGGGCATCGAGGTGGAGGCCCGCCCGCCCGGCAAGAAGGTCAAGCGCCTGTCGCTGTTGTCCGGCGGTGAACGGTCACTGGTCGCCGTCGCGTTCCTGGTGGCATTGTTCAAGGCACGTCCGAGCCCCTTCTACATCCTCGACGAGGTCGAGGCAGCCCTCGACGACACCAATCTCGGCCGGCTGCTGGAGATCTACGAGGAGCTGCGCGAGAACAGCCAGCTGGTGGTCATCACCCACCAGAAACGTACGATGGAGGTCGCCGACGCCCTGTACGGCGTCTCGATGCGCGGCGACGGAGTGTCCGCGGTGATCAGCCAACGGCTGCGCGAGCCCGAGTCGGCGTGAGTTGACCGCCCTTCAGACCATGCGCTGTGTGTCGCCCTCCACCACCAGTGCCTGCCCGTCGCGCAGGGCACGGTGGGCAACCCCCTCGCGTCGGTACCGGCCCCTCAACCGGTCACATCGGCCGTCTCGGGACGTCCCGGCGAGTCGACGTGCGGGACGATCGCGCGCGCCAGCACTCCGAGCCCGTCCCAGACCGGCTCCCGGCCGTACGTGCGGGTGACCTCGACGGCGTCGTCGACCGTTTCCAGGCCCCGCAGGCCGGGCCCGAGGACGCACGGTCCCGCGCCGTAGCAGGCGCAGACGACCCGGTCGCGGGCCAACCCGATCCCGGCGAGCGCATCGAGCTCCAGCTGTACGCTTGCTCGCCGGACGTCGGGCCCGGTGAGGTCCATGGCGTTTGGCGCACCGCAACAGGGGTGGCACCTCCTCCGGTGCCCAGCAGCCTGCCGCGATATCCAGCGCTAGCTGAGCAGGGCCCAGGCGTCGATCATCCAGGGCACCGCCAGGAACACGGTCGGCAGGACCAGCACGGCCACGGCCAGCATGTAGGCCGCTGCTGAGCGGACCCGTCGCTCGTGCACCGGTGCGGCGAGCCGTTCCAGCCGCAATGCCACCGAGCCGGCGGCGACGCCGAGCGCACCGGCGGGCGTGGACTGGCCGGCCAGAGCCACCAGCGCGCGGGCCAGTGGTCCGGCTCCTGCGCGGGAACGGGCTGCGTCGTCGGCCAGCATCTCGACCATCAGCTGCGCCTGCAGCAGTGGTTCCTTGCTACGTACGCCGCGGGGGAAGGCGGTGTGCAGGGCGCTGAACGCCTCCAGCACCAGGTCGTGGCGGGCGCGAACGTGCGCCTGTTCGTGGGCGAGGACGGCCTCCAGCTCGGGACCGGCGAGGCGGGAGAGTGCACCGGCGGACACCACGACGCGGTTCTTGCCCAGAGCGGGCAGGCAGTACGCCATGGGTGTGTCGTGGGCCAGGATCCGCAGACCCGGCTCGGTGCCGTCGCGGTCGCCGAGCACGTCGACCAGGTCACGATGGCGCCGCCGGCGCGCCCGCGTGTCGAGCGCGACCTGAGCACTCGCCCAGGCGAGCCGCACGACGACGATGCTCGTCAGCCCGATGACGACGACGTGCGCAGCCACCATGAAGGGCCCGGTCTGCCCGTTGCTGATCATCCACACGGTCGTCGCGAAGCCGGCACCGATGATCGCCAGGACCGCTGCCAGCGCGAGCGACTGCCACAGGACCACGCCCGCGCGCGGAGTGGGCAGCAACCACCTCGACCGACCCAGCACGGCCGGGACCGGGCCCGCCAGCAGCAAACCGATGAGTCCCAGCAGCAACGGGGTCACGACCCGGGCTGCCCCTCGTCATGGTGTTGCACGCGCTCGAGGGCACGGGCGAGGGCGGCGGCCTCTTCCGGGGTCACCCGGTCGGCAAAGTGCACGAGGGCAGCGGTGCGATCCAGGCCGTCGACCGACAACGCATCGTGCATCATCTCCGCGGTCAGCTCAGCCCGGCTGTTGACCGCGGAGTACAGGTAAGCCCGCCCCTCACGGGTGCGTGAGACCAGCTGCTTGCGGGTCAGGCGGTCCAGGACGGTCATGATCGTCGTGTAGGCCAGCTCACGCTCAGCGGACAGCTCGGCATGGACGTCGCGGACGCTGCGGGGCTCCGCGGCACCCCAGAGCCGGTCCATGACATCACGCTCGAGATCGCCGAGCTTGGGAGCGGTAGGGGTGGCCATCTACCCATGCTAGCGCGGACCACGTCCTCCACTACGGCGTGTAGTAAGACTGTGGGTTCGGGATCACCGCCGTCCTCTGAGAGACTTCCGTCCCGTGACTTCTGATGCCTTGTTGTACGTGATCCTCGCGGTGGCCCTGCTCCTGGTGGCCGTGGTCGTCAGTGTCGCCCTGGTGCGTGGGCGGGTCGAACCGCCCACAGACACCACCCCCGCGGACACCACCGTGGCCGAGCCCGACCTGCGTCCCGAGCCGGTGGTCACCGAGCCGGGGCTCGAGGTGCCCGAGACCGCTCAGGGCCGCCTCGTCCGGCTACGGGCCCGGCTGGCCCGGTCGCAGTCGACGCTGGGCCGCGGCCTTCTCGTCGTGTTGTCGCGCGACCACCTCGACGAGGAGACGTGGGAGGAGGTGGAGGAGACGCTGCTCGCCGCCGATGTCGGCATCGGTCCCACCACCGAGCTGGTCGACAAGCTGCGCGCACGGTTGCGCACCGAGGGCGCCAAGAACCCCGCGGCGGCTCGTAGCGCCCTGCGTGAGGAGCTGGTGGCGCTCGTCGACCCCACGATGGACCGTACGCTCGCGGTCGACCGGGTCGGTGACACGCCGGGTGTGGTGCTCGTCGTCGGCGTCAACGGCACCGGCAAGACCACCACCGTCGGGCGCATCGCACGGGTGCTCGTCGCCGAGGACAAGACGGTGCTGCTCGCCGCTGCCGACACCTTCCGCGCCGCCGCCGCCGATCAGCTGCAGACCTGGGGCGAGCGGGTGGGTGTGGACACTGTGCGGGGACCCGAGGGCGGTGACCCGGCCAGCGTCGGCTTCGAAGCGGTCAAGCGGGGCACCGAGGAGGGAGTCGACACCGTTCTGGTCGACACCGCGGGGCGGCTGCACACCAAGACCGGGCTGATGGACGAGCTGGGCAAGGTCAAGCGGGTGATCGAGAAGCAGGCACCGGTCACCGAGGTGCTGCTGGTCATCGACGCGACCACAGGGCAGAACGGCCTCACGCAGGCCCGGGTATTCGCCGAGGTCACCGCCGTCACCGGAATCGTGCTGACCAAGCTCGACGGCACCGCCAAGGGCGGCATCGTCATCGCGGTCCAGCGTGAGCTCGGCGTACCGGTCAAGCTCGTCGGCCTCGGCGAGGGCGCCGACGACCTCGCGCCGTTCGAGGTGGACACGTTCGTGGACGCGCTGCTCGGCCAGTAGCGCGCCGCTCCGGCAGCAGGTCACGCGACCGAAACACGATGCGTCCCATCGTCACCGGCGCGAAACACATCTGCGCCCACGGCGAAACGCAGGTGGGTCAGGGTGTGAGCACCAAGCGGCGCGCGACCCACGGACAGAGCGGTCCTGAGTACGTCTGCGCGGCTCCGTCCTCGCGAAAGGGGACCTCCCATGGTGAACACCGGGGACACCGCATGGGTGTTGACGAGCGCCGCGCTCGTCCTGCTCATGACTCCTGGTCTGGCTCTGTTCTACGGCGGTATGGTGCGCTCCAAGAGCGTGCTCAACATGATGATGATGAGTTTTGGCGCGCTGGCGCTGGTGTCCGTGCTGTGGGTGCTGTACGGCTACTCCCTCGCCTTCGGCGACGACATCGGCGGCGGGTTGCTCGGCGACCCGACCGAGTTCCTCGGGCTGGCAGGCCTGATGGAGGACACCACGTCTGCGGCCGGCGGCCTGCCGGCCATGGCCTTCGTCGCCTTCCAGTGCGTGTTCGCGATCATCACGGTCGCGCTGATCTCCGGTGCCATCGCGGACCGCGCCAAATTCGGCACCTGGCTGGTCTTCGTCGGCATCTGGGCCAGCGTCGTCTATTTCCCGATCGCCCATTGGGTCTTCGACTTCACGCTCACCGACGACGACGGGACCGTCACCCACGTCGGCGGCTGGATCGCCAACAACCTGGCGGCGCTCGACTTCGCCGGCGGCACCGCCGTCCACATCAACGCCGGCGCCGCCGGGCTCGCCCTGGCGCTGGTCCTGGGCAAGCGCCAGGGCTTCGGCACCGAAGCGATGCGGCCGCACAACCTGCCGCTGGTCATGATCGGTGCCGGGCTGCTGTGGTTCGGCTGGTTCGGGTTCAACGCCGGTTCGGCTCTGGGGGCCAACAACACCGCCTCGGTCGTGTTCGTCAACACCATCGTGGCCACGTCCGCCGCCGTGCTCGGATGGCTGCTCACCGAGAAGCTCCGTGACGGGCACGCCACGTCGCTGGGGGCCGCCTCCGGTGTGGTCGCCGGTCTGGTGGCGATCACACCGGCCTGCAACGCCCTCTCCCCGATCGGCTCCATCGCCGTCGGTGCCATCGCCGGCGTGCTGTGCGCACTGGCCGTCGGTCTGAAGTACACGTTCGGCTACGACGACTCGCTCGACGTCGTGGCGGTGCACCTCGTCGGTGGGCTCTGGGGCACCCTCGCCATCGGCTTCTTCGCCACCGCGTCGGCACCGGCCGGTGTCGACGCGGTGTTCTACGGCGGCGGTGTCGACCAGCTCTGGCGTCAGTGCGTGGGGGCGTTCGCCGTGCTGGGCGTCTCGTTCGTGGCGACGTACCTGATCGGGCTGCTGTTGGAGAAGACGATCGGCTTCCGCATCGACGAGGAGGACGAGATCGCCGGGATCGACGCCGTCGTCCACGCCGAGAGCGGTTACGACCTGCACGCAACCGGCGCCGGCTCACGGCTCATGGGGTCGCCGCCGCCGGTGGCTGCGACCAGGGCCAGCGACACCAGGACCAGCGAGGGGAAGGTGACGGCATGAGGCTCGTGACCGCGGTGATCAAGCCGCACAAGTGGGACGACGTCCGCCAGGCGCTGGAGAGCTTCGGGATCACCGGCATGACGGTCACCGAGGCCAGCGGGTACGGACGTCAGAAGGGCCACACCGAGGTCTACCGCGGCGCGGAGTACGACGTCGCACTCGTACCCAAGTTGCGGGTCGAGCTGGTGGTCGAGGACGCGGACGCCACGGACGTCGTGGGTGTCATCTCCATGGCGGCCGCCACCGGCACGATCGGTGACGGCAAGGTGTGGGTGGTCCCGGTCGACACCGTGGTCCGTGTCCGCACCGGCGAGGTGGACCAGGCGGCCTTGTGACTGCACGGTGAGCCGGCCCGAGATCACCGTCGCGGACCATACGATCCACGACGGCGACCTCGCCGCTGCGCGGCTGGCCCGGGCCAAGGCGGCTGACCGGCGGCTACGGGAGCTCTTCGCCGCCACCCCGGCCGCCGGCTCGGATGCTTTCGCGGTGGTGGGGGTCGGTGGGTACGGGCGCGCCGACCTGTCCCCGCACAGTGACCTGGACGTCGTTCTCGTGCACCTGCCCGGCACGCCTGCCGCACTGGTGCACGAGGTCGCGGAGGCCCTCTGGTACCCCCTGTGGGACGACGGCGTGCTGCTCGACCACGCCGTACGCGACACCGACCAGATGCGTGCCACCGCAGCTGTCGACCTGCGAGCGGCCGTCAGCATGCTGGACCTTCGCCATGTTGCCGGCGACGGCACGCTGACCCGCACGTTGCGCTCGGCCACGCTCAGCGACTGGCGGGCGGACGCGCCCAGGAGGTTGCCCGAGCTGCGCGTGGCAGGTGCACTGCGTGCCGCAGGCGCCGGTGAGCTCGCCCATGCCGGCGTACCTGATCTCAAGGAGTCAACTGGCGGACTGCGCGACGGCGTCGTGCTGCGTTCGCTCGTCGCCACCTGGCTGGTGGACGTGCCGCATGTGGAGGCCGAGGCCTGCAGGTCGGGCCTGCTCGACGTCCGTGACGTGCTGCACGAGGTGTCCGGCCGGGCCACTGACCGGCTCGCCCCCGAGCTGTTGCCCGACATGGCGGACCTCCTGGGTACCACTCCCGACGCGCTGGGCCGTCACGTACGGCTGCTCGGCCGGCGCATCGCCCATTTGTGCCAGCTGACCTGGCGCCGACTGGACCAGCGGCAGCAACCGGCAGCACGCAGGGGGGCCCGCCGGCCCGGGCTGGTCCCCCTGGGACCGGGCGTCGCGCGGGTCGGTGACGAGGTCGTGCTGGCCACCGACGCCCAACCGGGTACCGATCCGGTGCTCGCGCTGCGGGTCGCGGCGTTGGCTGCGCAGCACGGTCTGCTGATCGCTCCGAGCACCGCGACACGGCTGTCGCAGGTCGGCGCTGCGATGCCCAGCCCGTGGCCGGAGGAAGCTCGCCACCTGTTCACGGCGCTACTGTCGACCGGTCCCGTCCTGGTTCCCATCTGGGAGGAGCTGGAGCATGCGGGGGTCGTCGCCGGCTGGTTGCCCGAGTGGTCGGCTGTGGTGTGCCGTCCGGCCGAGGCTGGCATCCACCGCTTCACAGTCGACCGGCACAGTCTGGAGACCTGTGTCGAGGTATCGAGGAGAGCCCGCGACGTGGACCGGCCGGATCTGCTCGTGACGGCGGCGCTCCTGCACGACCTCGGTAAGGCTGCTATGGGTCGGTCCAGGGACCACAGCGAGTCCGGAGCCGAGCTTGCCCGCTCGATCATGTCGCGGATGGGGTTCGGGGAGGCCGACGTGCACACCGTCTTCGAGCTGGTCGCGCTGCACCTGTGTCTGCCGGTCACCGCGACCCAGCGCGACCTCGACGATCCGGCGACAGCGGCATCGGTAGCCGACCGGATCGGTGATCGGCGGCTGTTGAACCTGCTCGCAGTGCTCGCCGAGTGCGACGCACGAGCTGCTTCCCCTCGGGCATGGAGCAGCTGGCGGGCGGCGCTGGTGAACCGCCTGGTGGTCCAGGTACGCACCCATCTGGGGGCAGGGCCGCTCGTCGAGGCGCCGGCACCGACGGTCCCCGAGCGTTCGGTGCCGGTGCCAGGTCACGACGTACGGGTGGGCGTGACGTCGCGCGCGGACGGTGCCGTGGTGTGGGTCGGCGGTGCTGACCGGGTCGGGCTGCTGGCCGACGTCGCGGGGACGCTCGCGTGGGCCGGCCTCGACATCCGCGGGTGTCGAGGCCGCATCGAGGCGGACCGTCTGACGTCTCAGTGGGACCTCAGCACGCCGCGCATCGACCTCGCCGCGCTGTCACACCGGCTGCGCCGGGTGCTGGATCATTCGGTCGACCTCGACGAGCGGATCGAAGTCGACCGGGGTGCGGTCGGTCCGCCACCGCGGGTCACGGCGCTGGACACTGCTTCCGACACGGCCACCGTGCTCGAGGTGCGCGCGGGGGACCGCACGGGTCTGCTCTGGCGGATCTTTTCCTCCCTGGCGACCACCGGGATCGACGTCCGCTCCGCCCACGCCGACACTCTCGGGATGCACGCGGTCGACGTTCTCTACGTCCTCGGCGCCGACGGCAAGCCGTTGCGCGACGACCGTGTCGCCGAGCTGGTGGACATGCTGGTGCTGATGCTGTCCGCCCGGCAGCCGGTGATTTCTCCGCAACGGTCCGGTTAGGCTGGGACCGACCGTACGTACTCCCCCAGCGTTCGAGGTAGCCCGCCTGTGTTCGACACCCTGCAAGGCCGTCTCGCAGCGACCTTCAAGACACTGCGCGGCAAGGGGCGGCTGTCCGAGGCCGACATCGACGCCAGCGCGCGCGAGATCCGGATCGCCCTGCTCGAGGCCGATGTCGCGCTGCCAGCGGTCAAGCAGTTCATCGCCGCAGTCAAGGAGCGCGCCCGCGGAGCCGAGGTCAGCCAGGCCCTGAACCCCGCGCAGCAGGTCATCAAGATCGTCAACGACGAGCTGGTGTCGATCCTGGGTGGTGAGACTCGGCGGTTGACCTTCGCCAAGCACCCGCCGACTGTGATCATGCTCGCCGGGTTGCAGGGCTCCGGCAAGACCACGCTGGCGGGCAAGCTGGGCCGTTGGCTCAAGGAGCAGGGCAGCTCCCCGATGTTGGTGGCCGCAGACCTGCAGCGACCCAACGCCGTGACGCAGCTGCAGATCGTCGGGCAACAGGCGGGCGTCAAGGTCTTCGCCCCCGAGGCCGGCAACGGCGTCGGCGACCCGGTGGCCGTGGCCCGGCGAGGCATCGAGGAAGCCCAGCGCACGTTGCACGACGTCGTCGTGGTCGACACCGCCGGTCGACTCGGCATCGACGCCGAGCTGATGAAGCAGGCCGCCGACATCCGGGACGCGGTCAGCCCCGACGAGATCCTGTTCGTGGTCGACGCGATGGTCGGTCAGGATGCCGTGACCACTGCCCAGGCGTTCCTCGACGGCGTCGGCTTCACCGGTGTCGTCCTGTCCAAGCTCGACGGGGACGCCCGCGGTGGCGCTGCCCTGTCGGTCGCGCAGGTGACCGGTCGGCAGGTGATGTTCGCCTCCAACGGCGAGAAGCTCACCGACTTCGACGTCTTCCACCCCGACCGGATGGCCTCCCGGATCCTCGGTATGGGCGACGTGCTCACGCTGATCGAGCAGGCGGAGAAGGTCTTCGACGCCGACCAGGCGGCGGAAGCGGCGGCGAAGCTGCAGAAGGGTGGGTCGAGCTTCACCCTGGACGACTTCCTGCAGCAGATGCAGGCCGTCCGCAAGATGGGATCACTGTCCAAGATCATGGGCATGATCCCGGGCATGGGGGACTTCAAGGAGCAGATCGCCGAGATCGACGACAAGGAGATCGATCGCATCCAGGCGATGATCCTGTCGATGACGCCGGCCGAGCGCGACGACCCGAAGATCATCGACGGCTCCCGCCGGCAGCGGATCTCCAAGGGGTCTGGCACCAGCGTGTCAGAGGTCAACAACCTGGTCGACCGCTTCTTCGAGGCCCGCAAGATGATGAGTCAGATGGCCAGCGGAGGGGGCATGCCTGGGATGCCTGGGATGCCAGGCATAGGCAAGCGCGGCAAGACCAAGCCGCAGCCGAAGAAGGGCAAGGCGAAGCGCGGGTCGGGCAACCCGGCCAAGCGGGCAGAAGAAGCACGTGCGGCCCGAGCCCGCGCGGCCGGCGAGGCTCCGCCGCAGGACATCCCGTTCGAGCTGCCTCAAGACCTCAAGAAGCTGCTCTGACGCTCGTCGCTCCGTACTCGATGTTGCGCTAGTGGCGCTCTTCGAGCCCCACAGCCTCGCGGAGCTTGCGCTCCTCCTCGACCAGCCCCTCGTCGTCGCGCGCCCGCGACCGCATCAGGGCCGCGAGCGCCTCGGCGATGACGTTGAGCTTCTCGGCCGAGGCCTCGTCGGAGCGGCGGTTCGCGTTCTCCATCAGCACCACCAGCAGCAGCGTGAAGACGCTGGCAACTGTGTGGATCGCCACCTGCCAAGCCTTCAAGTCCACCCACAGCGGCAGGCTCACCAGCCAGACGACGACGACGCCGAGGCACGCGAAGAAGAACGGCGCCTGGCTGGCCTGGTGATGAGTCACTTCGACGAAGCGCTCGAACGGCGAACGGCTGTCGTCCTGCTCACGGCTGCTGGCGGCCTCAGTACGTCCCACAGCCGGATCGTACGCGGCCGGGCCTCTCCCGCTCGCGGGTGGCAGTCGGAACCAAGACCCATGCCCGACCACCGGCGGGCACACGCGCAGGTAACGTCGCGCCCATGACCGCGTCGACGACTGAAGCACTGCGGGTCACCGGGGTCGTCCTGCCCGAGAGTGAGCACCAGGACCTGTACGTCGCCGATGGCCGCATCACCACGAGCGGGCAGCCAGGTGCCACCGACGTCACGGCCGGCCTCGGACCGTGCTGGATCGTCCCCGGCCTCGTGGATGCGCACTGCCACGTCGGCCTGGACGCCCACGGAGCGGTCGACGAGGCGACCCAGCAGGAGCAGGCGCTCGCCGACCGTGACGCGGGTGCCCTGTTGCTGCGCGACTGTGGCAGTCCGGCCGACACCCGCTGGATCGACGACCGCGACGACCTGCCGCGGATCATCCGTGCCGGCCGCCACCTCGCCCGCACCAGGCGCTACATCCGCAACTATGCGCACGAAGTGGAGCCGGAGGACCTGCCGGCCTACATCGCGCGGGAGGCGCGGCGCAGCGACGGCTGGGTGAAGTTCGTCGGGGACTGGATTGAACGCGACGCCGGAGACCTGACTCCGAGCTTTCCCGCGGACGCAGTCAAAGCCGCCGTCGAGGCCGCGCACGCCCACGGTGCCCGCGTCACCTCGCACGTCTTCGGCGAGGCCGCCCTCCCCGACCTCATCGCCGCCGGCATCGACTGCATCGAGCACGGCACCGGCCTGTCCGCGGGCCTGGTGGAGGAGATGGCACTGAAGCGGGTGGCGCTGGTCCCCACGGTCACCAACCTGGAGAACTTCCCCACGTTCGCCGAGCAGGGCGAGTCGAAGTTCCCGGCGTACGCGACCCACATGCGTGCCTTGTTCGCCCGGCGGTACGAGACCATCGGTGCCGCGTACGAGGCGGGCGTACAGATCTACGCCGGCACCGACGCAGGCGGCTCACTCCCGCACGGGCTGATCGCGCGGGAGGTCACCGGGTTGGTGACGTACGGATTGAGCACCTTCGATGCGGTCGGGGCGGCCTCCTGGCGGGCTCGCGAGTGGCTCGGGGTCGACGCGACCCTGACGGAGGGTGCGCGTGCCGACTTCTGCGTGTACGACGCTGACCCGCTGGTCGACCCTGGTGTGCTCGCCGCACCCCGTCGCGTTGTGCTCCGGGGGCGAGTCGTCGGGTAGTCCGACTCCGCACTCACGCCGACTTCCGAGCTGGTGGTCATCAACCGTCACCCCGGTGGCCAGCAGCTCGGATCTCGGCGCGCTCTGGGAGACTGGATGCCCAGTCCTCGAGAAAGGTTGGTGCCGGTCGTGGCTCGAAGAAGTGCGGGCGACTGGGTCTCCCAGTTCGCCGACCAGGTGATCGCGCGGGCAGCCGCGCGGCCACCCGGTGAGCCGATCGTGTGCGCGTCCGGGCTGAGCCCGTCTGGCCCGATCCACCTCGGCAACCTGCGCGAGGTGATGACCCCCCACCTGGTCGCCGACGAGATCCGGCGCCGCGGCCACGAGTGCGTCCACCTGGTGTCCTGGGACGACTACGACCGGTTCCGCAAGGTCCCGACCGGCGTCGACGCGTCCTGGGCCGAGCACGTCGGCAAACCCCTGTCGTTGGTGCCCGCACCACCGGGTAGCGCGTACGACAGCTGGGCCGAGCACTTCAAGGCGCCGATGCAGACGGCCCTCGACGAGCTGGGCATCGAGGTCCGCGGCGTGAGCCAGACCGAGCAGTACACGTCGGGGGCCTACCGCAAGCAGATCCTGCTCGCGATGCGCGAGCGCGAGAAGATCGACGCCGTGCTGGGCCGTTACCGCACCAGGGCGACGCCGTCCGCGACCCAGCGGCTGCCGACCGACGCGGACGACGCCGAGGCGGCGCGGGTCGCGGCCGAGGGCTCCGGTGCCGCGAGCGAGGACGACGGCGCGGCAGCCGGCGGTTACTTCCCGTACAAGCCGTACTGCTCGTTCTGCCAGCGGGACCTGACCACTGTCACCGGCTACGACGATGACACCACCGCGCTGTCGTACACCTGCGCCTGTGGGCACGCCGAGACGGTGCTGCTGTCCGAGCACGACCGCGGCAAGCTGGTGTGGAAGGTCGACTGGCCGATGCGCTGGGCCTACGAACGCGTCGACTTCGAGCCGTCGGGTGTCGACCACACGTCGCCCGGCTCCTCCTTCGTGGTCGGTGGGCAGATCATTGAGGAGGTGTTCGGCGCCCAGCAGCCGATCGGGCCGATGTACGCCTTCGTCGGCATCAGCGGCATGGCCAAGATGAGCAGCTCGCGGGGCGACGTGCCGATCCCTTCCGATGCACTGCGGATCATGGAGGCGCCGCTGCTGCGCTGGCTGTATGCGCGGCGCAAGCCGCCGCAGTCGTTCACGATCGCGTTCGACCAGGAGATCCAGCGCCTGTACGACGAGTGGGACGCGCTCGGACGCAAGATCGCGACCGGATCGGCCGGCGAGGCAGAGAGCATCGCGTACGGCCGGGCGGTCCGCACCGCGAAGGGTCCGTTGCCGAGCACGCCGCGCCCGCTGCCGTACCGGATGCTTGCCTCCATCGTCGACATCACCACCGGCCACGACGAGCAGGTGTTGCGCATCCTGCGCCAGGTCGACGTCGACGACCCGGTGACCTCCCTGGAACAGACGCAACCCCGTCTCGGCAAGGCTGCGCACTGGGTCCGGACCCAGGTCCCGGCCGAGCAGCGTACGCATGTACGCGAGGAGCCCGACGCCGAGCTTCTCGCCTCGCTCGGGGCCACCGAACGCGAGTCGCTGGCGTTGCTGCTCGCCGGGCTCGAGGAGCACTGGTCGCTGGAGGGCCTGACGACGTTGCTCTACGGCGTGCCCAAGCAGCAGGCCGGACTGCCCCCGGACGTGACCCCGACACCGGAGCTGAAGGCCGCCCAACGCAGCTTCTTCGTCCTGCTCTACCGGCTTCTGCTCGGCAGCGACACCGGTCCCCGGCTGCCGACGCTGCTGCTGGCGCTGGGTTCTGACCAGATGCGCCGATTGCTCGGCGGTTGACGGCACGGCGCCGCCGCGACCAAGGCACCCAATGGCGCAATCACGGGGTTCTCGACCGCGCCACCACCCCCTTGCGCGCCACTCGTGCCAGCATTCGGGCGTGTGAAGCTGAGCCTGTCAGAGGCGTATCTTCATGACGATGCGTGCGCCGAGAGCATCCAGGCCGAGCGCGAACTCCGCACGGCGCCGGCTCGCCATCATTGGATGCGGGTCGGGTCCTCGACACATCCCATGGCCGCGTAGAGGGGCGCATTGAAGATGACGTCACGAAACGTCGTGCCACAGATCGAGGTGTATCCGCGCTGTCGGGCGAGGGCGGTGACGGCCTCCAGGGGCGCGTTGCCGATGCCGTGTCGGGCCAGTTCCGGATGGACCGAGACCTGGTCGAGCGCGAGCAGTTCCTGATTCAGCTCGCTGACCGTGCAGCCCCGACGACGCGTCCGTCGACCTCAGCCACGAGCGCCAGATCCCACGACGTGACTTCATCCAGGCCTACCAGCACATCCAGGCCGTCAAGATCGACTCCATGCGACTTGAGCATCGCCCGTGCGGCTTGCTCGACCCGATGCATCGCCTCGGAGTCTTCGGGTGTTGCGGGTCGGACCGTTGGTTGGGGCGAGGCACTGCACATGGGTGGACGGTAGCGGTGGTGACCGTGAGCCTGGGGTCTCACCAGGCGTACGAGCCTAGAACTCCGGGAGTCCATCCGGCTCTCAATTTCTGGGCGCGGCACACGTCTGGCAGACTGATTCATCGAGCCGTGGGTGGCAGTCCCTCTCAACTGCAGCCCTCGGATCCACGGGCTGACCATCTGCTCCCCACGCAGACGCGGATTCGGCCCACCACCCCAGGACATCAAAGAGGAGACACCACACCCGTGGCCGTCAAGATTCGTTTGAAGCGGATGGGCAAGATCCGTCAGCCGTACTACCGCATCGTCGTCGCCGACTCGCGCACCAAGCGCGACGGTCGGGTGATCGAGGAGATCGGCAAGTACCACCCGAAGCAGGATCCCTCGATCATCGAGGTCGACTCCGAGCGTGCCCAGCACTGGCTGTCGGTCGGCGCCCAGCCGAGCGAACCCGTCGCCGCCCTGCTCAAGCTCACGGGCGACTGGCAGAAGTACAAGGGAGAGGCCGCTCCCGGTCCGCTCCTGATGGCCGAGCCCAAGCGCACCAAGGAAGACCGGTACAACGAAGCGGTCAAGGGCCTCGACGCCGAGCCGAAGAGTGAGCCGGTGACTGGGCGGGGCGCCAAGAAGAGAACCGCGCAGCCCAAGGCAGCTGAGCCCGAGGCGGCGGAGCCCGAGGCCGCTGAGCCCGAGGCGGGGGAGCCCGAGGCCGCTGAGCCTTCCGCTGCCGAGGCGCCGGCTGCCGAGGCGCCGGCGGAGGGTGAGTCGGCCGAGAAGTCCGAGTCCTGACCGGCATGGTGGCCGACGCGATCGAGCACTTGGTACGGGGCATCGTCGACAACCCCGACGACGTCAGCGTTCGAGCGAAGTCGCGTGGTCGCGGCCAGATGTACGAGGTGCGCGTGAACCCCGACGATCTCGGCAAGGTCATCGGACGTGCCGGTCGGACGGCCACCGCGATCCGTACAGTCGTGTCAGCACTGGCCGGCAGCGAAGGCGCGCGGGTGGACTTCGTCGACGTGGACCGCCGTCCCTAACGGTTCCGCGTCCTCCGGCACGGCCACGGTTTACCTGGGTCCCCTGGTAAACCGCACTGCTCATGGGACGCAAGCCATGGGCAGTGGCAACATGCCAGGGGAGTCGACACTCGTGTGGCGGGTGTGACGAGGAGCAGTGATGGAGGTAGTCGTCGGACGGGTGGGCGGGGCCCACGGCATCCGCGGCGAGGTCGGTGTGGAGGTCCGCACCGACGAGCCAGAGCGGAGGTTCGTCGTCGGTACGACGCTGCGGACCGAACCGGGGTCACGGGCGTTGACCGTACGCAGCAACCGGACCCACCAGCAGCGGCAACTGGTCGCGTTCGAACAGGTGGAGGACCGTACGACCGCCGAGGCGCTGCACGGGTTGCTGCTCGTCGTGGACGTCGCGGATGACGAGAGCCCACAGGACTCCGAGGAGTTCTACGACCGGCAGCTGATCGGGCTCGAGGTGCGTCCGATTGCGGAGTCCGACGGTGATCCCGGTGCCGTGCTCGGGCGGGTCCACGGCGTGCTCCATCTACCGGTTCAGGACGTGCTCGCCTGCCTGCTGGATGACGGGCGAGAGGTGCTGGTGCCGTTCGTGGCCGAGCTGGTGCCCACCGTCGACGTCTCGAGCGGCTGGATCGGCGTGCTCGACCTCCCCGGGCTGCTGACGACGGATGAGAATCCTGGACAGTGAGGGCTCGATGCGCATCGACGTCGTGACGATCTTCCCCGACTACCTCGCTCCGCTGGGCCTGGCGTTGGCCGGGAAGGCGCGCAGTACTGGCCTGGTCGACCTGCGGGTGCATGATCTGCGCCGGTGGACGCATGATCGGCACCGCACCGTGGATGACACGCCGTACGGCGGGGGTGCCGGAATGGTGATGCGTCCAGAGCCCTGGGGGGAGGCGCTCGACGAGCTGGTACCCGACGCCGGTACGAGCCTGCCCACGCTGCTGGTGCCGACGCCGGCCGGCGTCCCCTTCCGGCAGGCCGACGCCGAACGGCTCGTCGCACTTCCGTGGCTGGTGTTCGCCTGCGGTCGCTACGAGGGCATCGACCAGCGGGTGGTCGAGCACGCGGCCAACCGGATGCCGGTCGAGGAGATGTCGATCGGTGACTACGTCCTGAACGGCGGAGAGGTGGCGGCGTTGGTTGTCATCGAGGCCGTCGTACGACTGCTGCCGGGGTTCATGGGCAACCCGGAATCGCTGACAGTGGAATCGCACGCCGAGGATGGGCTGCTGGAAAGCCCCGTCTACACCAGACCCGCCTCGTGGCGTGGGCTGGGTGTCCCGGACGTGCTGCTCTCGGGCCACCACGGGAAGGTCGAGCGGTGGCGGCGCGAACAGTCGCTCGACCGCACCCGAGAGCGCCGCCCCGATCTGCTGGGCTGAGTCGCGCGCAGGCGGCGATTTCGCCGGCGATCGAGGATCTGGCAGACTTGCCGGTCGGCGCCTGGCCTATCCATCTGCCACAGGGGATCGAATCGTGACGACCAGGAAAGCCGACAATGACGTGCACAACCCGATTCCGTAGGTGGCCTGTGGCACCGACGAGGAAGGCAAGCAGCCACTATGGCCAACATCATCGATGAGCTCGCGAGTGCGACCGCTCGGACCGACATCCCGGAGTTCCGCGCCGGCGACAACCTCAAGGTGCACGTACGCGTCATCGAGGGTACGCGCTCCCGGGTGCAGATCTTCCAAGGCGTCTGCATCCGCATCCAGGGCTCCGGCATCGGCCGCACCTTCACCGTCCGCAAGATCTCCTTCGGGGTCGGAGTGGAGCGCACGTTCCCCCTGCACACGCCGATCATCGAGAAGATCGAGGTCGTCACCCGCGGTGACGTCCGGCGCGCCAAGCTGTACTACCTGCGCAACCTGCGCGGCAAGGCAGCCAAGATCAAGGAGAAGCGCGACGTCGTCCCGACCCGCTGACCGACCGCAGGCTAGGCTCGGGTAGTGACCAGGGATGACGACGCGAACCGCGGGGCTGGCCTCGGGGCCGCACCTTGGTCGTCTGAATCCCAAGCCGACGAGAGCGGAACTCTGAGTCCCGCACCGACCGCCGTGAACGGGGCGAGCGGTGCATCCGCTGCGCCACGTGATCCGGGGTCCACCGGGTCGGCTCCGGGTCCGGATGACGCCTCCCGGCAGCGAACGGTGAGGCAGGAACGCCAGGAGACGAAGCGCCAGGAGAAGCAGGCCAAGAAGAAGACCCTGCCCTTGTGGCAGGAACTGACCGTGCTGCTGGTATCGGCCTTCGTGCTCGCACTCATCGTCAAGACGTTCTTCCTCCAGGCTTTCTACATCCCGTCGTCGTCGATGGAGCCGACGCTGCTGGTCGACGACAAGATTCTGGTGCAGAAGGTCTCCTACTGGGCCGGTGACGTCGAGCGGGGCGACATCGTCGTTTTCGACGACCCGGGCGGGTGGCTCAGCCGGGCACAGGAGTCAGCGCCTCGCAACGCGGTCCAGCGCGGGCTCGAGATCGTCGGGCTGTACCCGAGCGGTGGGCACCTGGTCAAGCGCGTCATCGCCGTGAGTGGTGACCGGGTGCGCTGCTGCAACGCCGAGAACCAGATAGTCGTCAACGGGGTACCACTCGAGGAGTCGTACCTCCCAGAGACCGTCAATCAGGGTCGCTACAACGTCACGGTCCCCCCGGACTCGTTGTGGGTCCTGGGCGACAACCGTTCCAACTCTCAGGACTCCCACGCCCACACCGGCGAACCCGGTGGCGGGTTCGTCTCCACCGACGGGGTCGTGGGCAAGGTGTGGAGCGTCGTCTGGCCGTCGTCGCGCGCACAGCTGCTCGACCGGCCCGGGGTCTATGAGGCCGCTGCACTGGACGAGGGCCCGTAGTGGCGGCACCCGAGCGCCCGGAGAACCGACGCCCAGGGGCCGCCGAACCCGCGCAGCCGGCGGAGCCGCAGGACGACGGACTACTGCTCGACCGCTTCGAGGAGCAACCGCGCCACCGGGTGCTGCAACTGGTGCGCGACGCCGCCTTCGTGGTCGTGGTGGCCATCGTCGTGTCGGCCTTGCTGCGGGCATTTGTCCTGCAGGCCTTCATGGTCCCCACCGGCTCAATGGAGAACACCATCGGCACCGACGAGCGCATCCTGGTGACCAAGTTCGGTGACATCGAGCGCGGGCAGGTCGTGGTCTTCGAGGATCCCAGTGACTGGATCACGTTGCAGTCCGGTCCGGTGAGCGCTCCCGGTCCGATCCGTTCCGGTCTCGAGTGGGTCGGACTGCTGCCCTCGTCGGCCGACGACCACCTCGTCAAGCGAGTGGTGGGCATGCCGGGTGATCGAGTCGTGTGCTGCGACAACCGGGGTCGGGTGAGCGTCAACGGTCACGCTCTGGAGGAGCGGTCGTACCTTTTCCCTGGCGACGAGCCCTCCGAGACTGCCTTCGATGTGACGGTCCCCCGGGGGGCCATGTGGGTGATGGGGGACCACCGCTCCGACTCCGGTGACTCGCGCTGCCACCTCACCGACGACACGGCCTTCGTCCCCCTCGACCTGGTCACCGGACGCGCCGTCGCCACCGTCTGGCCGCTCGACGAGCTGGGTGCGCTCGGCGTACCGCAGGCCTACGCGGGCGTCCCCACACCGAGCAACGTGCCCGCCGAACGGGTCGTGACGACCCCGAGCGACTGCGTGCTGGTGTCGTGACCGTGTTCCCGCGTGGTGCGACCGTACGCCGGGACGCCGGACTGTACGGGTACGAACGCGCCCTGGCAAGGACCGGGCTGACACCGGTCGCCGGGGTGGACGAGGCGGGACGGGGGGCCTGCGCCGGTCCCCTCGTCGCGGCGGCCGCGATCCTGCCCGAAGGCCGTCGTGGAGAGGTGCCGGGGATGGCCGACTCCAAGCTGCTGACGGCGCGGCAGCGAGAGGCCTGCTACGAGGTCGTGGTCGTCCGCGCGCTGGCCTGGTCGGTAGTCGTCGTCTCCGCTGACGAGTGCGACCGGCTCGGCATGCACGTGGCCAATGTCGCGGCCCTGCGGCGGGCCATCGCCCGCCTGTCGGTGCGCCCGGCGTTCGTGCTCACCGACGGCTTCCCGGTGGACGGTCTGGGCGCGCAGGGGCTCGCAGTGTGGAAGGGCGACCGGGTGTCGGCCTCCATCGCGGCCGCGTCGATCATCGCCAAGGTCACCAGGGACGCCATGATGTGCGACCTGCATCAGCGCTACCCGGCGTACTCCTTCGACGTGCACAAGGGCTACGTCACCCGGCTGCACGAAGCGCGGTTGGCTGCGCACGGCCCGTGCGAGGAACACCGGCAGCGCTTCGTCAACGTACGGGAGGCCGACCGTGAGCGGCTCCGCGACGACTACGGCGCTGTGGGCGCGGAGAGGAGCGCGAGCGGTGAGTGCTGAGGACCTGGAGAAGTACGAGGCCGAGATGGAGCTCGCGATGTACCGCGAGTACCGGGACGTCGTCGGCATCTTCAAGTACGTCGTGGAGACCGATCGCCGGTTCTACCTGTGCAACGCCGTGGACGTGAAGGTGCGTGCGGACAGCGGGGACGCATACTTCGAGGTGACCATGAACGACGCCTGGGTCTGGGACATGTACCGGCCCGCGCGGTTCGCCAAGAACGTCAAGGTGCTGACGTTCAAGGACGTCAACGTCGAGGAGCTCAATCTCTCCGACATCCAGCTGCCCAGGCCCGGCTTCGAACGCTGACGCGGGCTCGCCCTCCACAGATCCGCGCCGGTCGCCCCCGCGATCCTCCCCCGGCGGCAACAGTGCCGGTGGAGGTGGTGGGCATGGTCACAGCCGCACGTGCTCGGAGCACTGTCGGCCGCTGGGGTGAGGACCTCGTCGCGACGTACCTCGTCGGACGCGGCATGGTCATCGTGGAGCGCAACTGGCGCTGCCCCCTCGGTGAGGTCGACATCGTGGCGCTGCACGAGCGGACTCTGGTGCTGGTCGAGGTCAAGACCCGCACCACGCAGCGCTTCGGCTCAGCGGTCGAAGCCGTGACCCCCAGCAAGCTGGCGCGCTTGCGCAAGCTAGCCGCCCGATGGCTGCACGACCACCCGGTGCACCCCGATCACGTGCGCATCGACGTGGTCGGGGTCCTGATCCCGCACCGAGGTGCTCCGCAGATCGACCATCGCGAGGGTGTGGCCTGACGTGGCGGGCCCCGGCCTGGCCACGACGTTCTCGGTGGCACTCAACGGTGTGCACGGCGAGGTGGTCGAGGTCCAGGCGACGATTAGGTCGGGCCTGCCCTGCACCACGCTGGCAGGGCTGCCCGACGTCGCAGTCACCGAGGCCCGCCACCGCTGCCGCGCAGCTGTCGTCAACTCCGGCTTGAAGTGGCCCGAGCAGGTTCTCGTGGTCGGCTTGTTCCCCGCCTCCTTGCCCAAGACCGGAACCATGTACGACCTCGGCATCGCGCTGGCGACGCTGGCCGCCGCCGGGACGCTGCCTGCCGGTGACATCGCCTCGACCGTGATGCTCGGTGAGCTCGCGCTCGATGGTCGGGTCCGGTCCCTGCCCGGCATCCTTCCGGCCACCTTGGCTGCACAGCAGCAGGGAGTCAGTCGGGTGATGGTCCCCGAGGCCAACGCCGCGGAGGCGCAGATCGTGCCGGACATGGAGGTCGTGGCCGTCCGATCGCTGCGGCACGCCGTTGCCGTGCTGTGCGGTGAGGAGATCCCTGACGAAGTGGAGACGTTCACCCTCCTCGAGGCCCGGCAGGCGTGGACGAGCCTGCGGTGTGTCGACGACCTCGACCTCGTCGACGTGCTCGGCCAGGTCGAGGCCCGACACTGCGTCGAGGTCGCGGCCGCCGGCGGACACCACCTGCTGCTGGAAGGGCCACCGGGGGCCGGCAAGACCATGCTGGCCGAGCGGCTGCCGGGGTTGCTCCCGGACCTCCTGCTCGAGGAGTCGCTGGAGGTCAGCGGCATCCACTCGGTCGCCGGACTGCTCAGCCGGCACGCCCCGCTGATCGTGCGACCACCCTTCCTCGACCCCCATCACACAGCCAGTTCGCCGGCGATCGTGGGTGGTGGCGGCAAGGTACTGCGGCCGGGAGCCTTGTCGCTCGCTCACCGCGGTGTCCTGTTCATGGACGAGGCCCCAGAGTTCCAGGCCCGGATCCTGGAGGCGGTGCGGCAGCCGCTGGAGAGCCGGCAGGTCACGATCAGTCGGTCGGAGCGCTCGGCTGTGTTCCCGGCCGCCTTCCAGCTGGTGCTGGCCGCCAACCCCTGCCCGTGCGGCTACGACTGGTCCACCAGTGACCGGTGCGAGTGCACGCCCGCGGCGAAGCGTCGCTACCGGGACCGCATCTCCGGACCGGTTCGCGACCGCATCGACATTCACCGCCGGGTCAATCCTGCACGCCGCCAAGAGCTGCACGACGACCTGCTCGTGGCCGAGACGACCGCGACCGTGGCTGCCCGGGTACGAGAAGCCCGCGCACGGCAGGCCCACCGCTACCGCGGTACCCGATGGCGGCGCAACGCCGAGGTCCCAGGTTCGGCGCTGCG
>JACCXZ010000063.1 GCA_013696745.1 Nocardioidaceae bacterium
TCGGGAACCCAGAAGTGCACCGGCACGGCACCGGCCTTGAACGCGACTCCGGCCACGACCCCGAGCACTCCGACCGCCACCAAAGCGCGAGGGGCCGCGGGCAGAGCGACGCCGAGGGCGGCGTACCCGGTGACACCGGAGGCCAGGACGAGACAGGCGACCCCGACCAGCATCAGGACTCCGACGAACGCGCCCATCAGGTAGTACTTCAAGGTCGCCTCGACACCGCTGGCGTCCTTGGCGAATCCGGCCAGCGCGTACAGCGGGACGCTTGCCAACAGGTACCCGGCCACCAGCATCAGCAGGTCACCGCTGGCCGCAAGTGCGATGGACCCGATCCCGCCGAGGACCATCAGCACGTACGCCTCGGTCTCGCGGGGATGCCCGGCCACCGAGGAGGCAGCGAGCAGAACCGTGACCGCAGTGCCCAGGGACACCGTGAGCCGCACGACCGTGGTGGTGGTGTCGATCACCCAGGTGCCGTCGAACACCGCTCGTGCCGGGTCGCCGAGGTCGGCGCCTGTTGCCCCGGCTGCCGCGAGACACGCGACCACGACGACAGCTCTGACCCGGCCCTGCCGGTCCTGGGGAGTCCACAGGCCGAGGAGCAGGCCCACCACCGCACCCGACAGGAGCAGCAGCTCCGGCAGCAGCGCCAGGAACTCCTCTCCCATGGCCATGCCGGTCATCGGCTCACCAGCTCGACGACGGCCACGGCTGCCGGCTCCAGGACATCCAGCAGCCATCGCGGCGCCAGTCCGAGCAGCAGGGACATCGCCAGCAGCGGCACCACCGAGATGAGCTCGCGCCCGTTCATGTCCCGCATCGGTTCAGCCGTGAGCGCCGATGGGGTCTGCAGCTCGCCGGTCAGCAACCGTTGCAGGGCGAGCAGGAACAGTCCCGCGGTGACCAGGATCCCGGAGACGGCCACGATGGTGGCGATCGGTGCGCCCTGGAGTGCCCCGGTGAAGATCTGGAACTCGGCGACGAAGGCCGACAACCCCGGCAGTCCGAGGGAACCGAACGCGGCCACCCCCAGGCAGGCTGCGAAGACGGGGGCAGGACGTGCCAGCCCACCCCAGTCGGCGAAGGCGTACGAGCGCCCGCGCGACCACAGCACGCCGGTGAGCAGGAACAGGGCTCCGGTGAGCAGCCCGTGGCTGACCATCTGGAAGAGCGCGCCGACCGTGGCGACGGTACGGGCCTGCCCGTCGGCGTCGGCGACCAGACCAGCAGCGCCGAGCCCGAGCAACACGTACCCCATGTGGTTCACCGACGTGTACGCGATCATCCGCTTCACGTCGGTCTGGGCCAGCGCGACAAGGGCTCCCCAGACGACGCTGATCACCCCGACGATCACGATGACCATCGCCCACTGCTGCCAGGCCTGCGGCAGGATCGGCATGGCGATGCGCACGAACCCGTACGTACCGAGCTTGAGGAGTACGCCGGCGAGGATCGCCGACCCGGCCGCGGGGGCGTCGGTGTGCGCGTCGGGCAGCCAGGTGTGGAACGGGAACAGCGGCGTCTTGACCGCCAGCCCGATCCCGATCGCCAGCAAGGTCAGCCCGCCGGCGAGCGGCGAGTCTGCCAGCGGCGGGTCGGCGGCCAGCGCGACCATGTCGAAGGTGCGCCGCTCGCCTCCGAGGAACAGCGCGATGAAGCCGACGAGCAGGGCGAGGGAACCGACGAACGTGTAGAGGAAGAACTTCAGTGCGCTGCGCCGGGCGTTGCCGTGGCCCCAGCCGGCGATGACGAAGTACATCCCCACGATCGTCAGGTCGAAGAAGACGAAGAACAGGATCAGGTCGAGCGCCGCGAACGTGCCCAGGCACGCCGTCTGCAGGAACAGGAACAGCGCCGCGTACGTGCGCGGCCGGTCCTGTTCGCGAAGCGACCAGATCGCGCAGGCCAGGAACAGCACTCCCGTCATCGCGAGCAGCGGCAGAGACAGGCCGTCGACGCCGACGTGGTAGCTCGCATCCACCGTGGGGATCCACCGGATCTTCACGTCGAAGTCGATGGCCGGCCCGGCGTCGAAGCGCCACCACATCCACGCGATGAGCGTGAGATCGACGGCGGATGCTCCCACCCAGGCCCAGGACGCCACCGGGCCCGGCAGGCGGGGCGATGCCAGCAGCACGACGGCCACGAGCACCGGCAGGAGCACGACGATGGTCAGGAACACGGTCACCTCACCACGAGAAGAACGACGAGCAGGACGGCAAGGCCAGCAGCAGCCTGCGCGTAGTACTGATGCAGGAGCCCGGTCTGGGGACGACGTGCCGCGGCGCCCGCTGACCGCGCTCCCGCCGCAATGGCTCGTACCGCTCCGTCCACGACGTGGGCGTCGGCCCGCGACGCCGAGACGGCGAGCCGACGTACCCCGGCGGCGAGGGCCCGTACCGCGCGGTCGATGCCCCGGTCGTCGACCGCCGCCGCCGCGCGAGCGACAGCCAGCACCGGACGCGGTGACAGCAGCCCCCTCAGACCGACCCATCCTGCCAAGGGTGAGCGGACGGCTATGGCGACGACCCCTGGGCGCCACAGCGTCAGGGCGAGAACGACGAGGGCCAGCGACCCGCTCGCGAACAGCTCGAGCGCCGTAGGAGTGGACTCGCCGCCGGCGTCCAGGACGGCCCTGCCGGCGTCGGCAACGGGGTGCAGCGCGAGCGCGCCGAGCCCGACCGCCGCCACGGCCAGGACGGCGGCGATGCCGGTAGCTGCGGGGGGAACCCGACGGGTGCCGCGTTCCTCGAGGTCGAGCGACGCATCGCCGCCTGCCGCGGCGTCGGAATCGGGGCGGCCGAGCACGACGACGAGGATCCGCCCGGCATAGGCAGCCGACAGCGCCGCGGCCGCCAGGGCCACGATCCGCAGCGCCGCACCGTCGACGCCGGCCAGGACCTCGTCCTTGGTAGCCCACAGCGACAGCGGTGGAACGCCGGCCAGTGCCAGACAGGCGACGGTCGCGGCGGCGCCCACACCGGGGTGCCGCCTGGCCGCACCACGCAGCCCGATGAGCTGCTTGGTGCCCAAAGACGTCAGCCATGTGCCGGCGGCGACGAACAGGCCGGCCTTGACTGCGGCGTGCGCGACCAGCTGACCGGCGCCGCCGGCGGTGGCGCCGGCACCGGCGGCCAGGACGACGAAGCCGATCTGTGCGGCTGTGCTCGCAGCGAGCAGCTGCTTGAGGTCACGTTGCCCACAGGCCACCGCACCCAGCACCAGAGCAGTGAGCACCCCTGCCCAGGCGGTCGCATTCGCGGCCCAGGAGGTGGCGGTCAGGAGCGGTTGGATCCGGAGCAGCAGGTAGCCGCCGGCGGCCACCATGGTGGCTGAATGCAGCAGGGCACTGACCGGGCTGGGGCCGGCCATCGCCGCGGACAGCCATCCCGAGAACGGCAGCTGGGCCGACTTCCCGAGCGCGGCCAGGACGATCCCAGCGGCGGCGACGTCGCGCCATCCGCCGTCGGCAGTGGCCAGGTCGTCCAGCCGCAGGCTGCCCGTACCGGCCAGGGCCGCGCCGGCCGCCACGTACAGGCCGAGGTCGCCGGCGCGGGTCGTGAGGAAGGCGGTGGTGCCCGCGGCGAGCTTGCCCGGGACGTCCCAGCGGTAGCCGATGAGGGCGTAGGACGTGGCGCCCATGACCTCCCACGCCAGCAGCAGTGCAGGCAGCGTGGTTGCGGTGACCGTCATCAGCATGGCGGCCGTGAACAGCAGCAGGTACCCGAAGAAGCGGGCTCGGGCTGCGCCGGCCGGTACGTCGACGACGGCGAAGACTGTGACGGCGGCGGCCACCACAGCCACGGTGACGACGAGGACGGCAGACAATCCGTCGACCGCCAGCTCGAGATCGCCACCGGGGACGATGCCCAGGAACGGCGCCGAGACAACCGGGCGGCCGATCGCGACCGCAGCGGCCAGAGCCACCCCGGCCATGCCCACGAGCACGCCGACAGGTCCGGCGAGGCGGTCCGCACGTCGGCCGCTCAGCAGGAGCGCGATGCCGGCCACCGACGGCAACAACACCAGGGCGGCCAGTGCCGCCGCACCGTCCCCGGTCATCCGTGCAGATCCGTGGCCATGTCGACCATGTCGACCTGGCGGGCGCGGTAGATCGCGATGGTGGCGGCGAAGCCCATGGCCATCTCGACGGCCATGACGACCAGTGCGATGACGACCAGCATCTGTGCGTCGGGTAGGTCAGGTGTCAGGAAGAACCACGCTGCACCGGCGCCGAGCATGACACCGTTGACGACCAGCTCGAGGCCCATCATCACCATCACGATGGACTGCTGGGACAGCGCACCGAAGAGGCCGACGCCGACCAGGGCTGCTGCCACCGTGAGCACGGTCTGCAGGGTGGTCTGGTCGCTCATCGCGGCAGCCCTCCTGGCGTCGGATCGTCCGGGCGTGTAGCGCGAAGGTCGGCACCGAACCGGTCGTAACGTCCGCGCCCGGTGGCCAGGATGGTGCCGGACAGGATCGTGGCGAACAGTCCGATGCCCACCACCAGCATGACCAGCATGTGGCTGCCCATGATCGCCTCGCCGAGCTGGCGCGTGGTGTCCGCGGGCGGTTGGCCCCGGCGACTAGGCCAGTCAGTGGTCCAGATGCCCACGGTGAGAGCGACGAATGCGACGAAACCCACGGCGGCGGATCCTCGGCCGTTGTGCACCATGGTCATCGGCATCAGTCCGGCCGGGTTCATCATGAACATGATCATGAAGACGGCCATGATCGCCATCTCGATCGTCATCATCAGGGCGGTGACCACGGCCAGGTAGACCAGGTCGAGCGCGAGCAGTACACCCGCGATCGCCAGGAACGACACCAGCAGGGCGAAGGTGGCCCTGGCCATCGAGTCGACGACGAAGACGGCGATCCCCGACCCGACCGACACCGCCCCGAGGACGACGACTGCGATCACGGCCGGATCGCTCAGCAACGTGTCGTTCATCCGTATGCCCCCGCCAGTACGAGCAGCGCGACCACGAGTGCCTGCAGCAAGGTCGCGGGCACCAGCACCATCCAGGCCAGCTCGACAGCGCGGTCCGGGCGCAGCACCGGCAGCCGTCTCCCGACGCCCACCAGGACAGCGGTCACCAGCAGCGTCTTCAGCAGCTGCCACACCGGATCCGGAAGCCACGGCCCGGAGCCACCGCCCAGGAACAGCGCCGCAGCCATCGCCGCCGACGCGCCCAGGAGCACGACGCGCCCGGCCTCCACGAGCAGACGTTCCACACCGGACAGCTCCGACAGCACGCCGCCGGCGATATCGGCACCCGCCGGCGCCGCGAACGGTCCCCAGAAGGCGAAGGCCGCGGCGGAACCGAGGAAGACGACGAAGGCCACCGGCATCGTGACGACGAACCACAGGTCGCTCTGGGCGGCCACGACGTCGGTGGTGCGCAGCGAGCCCGCCCCGAGCCCCGCTGTGATGATGGCGAACATCAGCGGCAGCTCGTAGGCCACGCCCTGGGCCAGGAACCGGTAACCACCCACCAGTGAGTGGACGGCGTTCGGCCCCCAGCCGATCAGCCACACGGCCGCCCACAGCAACGCCTCCATGGCGTTGAACCACACCAGGTCCGCGCTGGTCGACAGCAGCGTGCGATCGCCGACGGGGACCACGGCCATCGACAGTAGCGCGAGTACGGGTACGGCTGCGCAGGCCGTGCGCCACAGCAGCCGGTCCGGGGCCAGGGTGGTCCGGCGCTGCTCCAGCAGGGACCGGAGAGCTGATCGGACCGGCTCGACCAGTGCCTTCGGACCCGCCCCGGTCAGGGCGACCCGGTCGGCGGCAGCGAACACGAGTCCGAGACCGAGTCCGGCGGCCACCACCAGGCCGACCGCAGTCCAGAGGCCCCACATGCTCGCCAGCGTCGACGGTTCAGACACCGGTCGACTCGGTCTCGACGCGGGTCGCCGGCCGCTCCAGGTCCATGGTCGCGACGACGAGTCGCGCGGCGGCCAGCTCGGAACCCTCGAGCAGGATCGAGGCCTCGGTCAGGGACCTCGGCGACCCGGCGACAGGCACAGGCTCGCCTCCGGCTGCCACGTCGCACCAGTGGCGCACACCGCCCCAGACGTCACCTGCGGCGTGCGCCGAGCCGGCGGGTGTCATCCCGCGGTCCGTGCTTCCGATCCCCTGGACCGACCAGCGCAGTGCACGTGAACCTCGGACCCGGCTCGCCACGCGAGCGGCGGCCCGCTGCGTCTGTGCGGCTCGTTGCGGGTGCGAGCCGGACAGGTCTCTGCGCGCGCGACGCGCAGCTGCGGCAGCGGTCGGCCAGCCGGCGACGAGGAGGATGCGCGCGAGCTGATCCATGGCCACGGCCTGTGGTGTGGCTTGCAGGACCCCGTGGTTCGGATCGTCGGACCCGTCGACCCACGCCAGCTCGACACCGGTCAGTACGTCGCCTTGCATCGAGCCGGTCAGCACCAGCCCGGTCGGCCACCCGGGGAGCACCGGCCCGAGGGCCACCCGCAGTACGTCGAGCGTCAACCCGTCACGATCGGGGGCGGTGTCGGCCATCGCCAGGCCGGCGACGTCACCGCCGTGGTGCATGTGATGACCTTCGTGCCCGCTGTGCCCTGCGTGCTCGTCGTCGACGTCGTCCGGCTCCGGACCGAGGTTGCCCAGCTGCGTCTGCGCGCCCGGTTGCACCGGCTCCGTACGGTTGGCGGCATCGACCAGCGCTACCGAGGCGGCGTCCAGCTGAGCCGGCAGGTCTCCGTCCGCGGCGATGTCCTGACGGTGTCGAGGTTGGGGCACCTGGGACCACAGCAACTCGATGGCTGCGGCCAGCTGCGCCCCTGGACGGCCGAGAACGAGGGCGAGGTCGGTGTCGGCCGGCGACAGCGCGAGCGGCCAATGGCGTCGGTCGAGCTCGTCCTCCAGCTGCCATCGAAACCTCTCACCACCTGGTGCGTCGATCACGAGTACGCGTGGCCGGCCCAGTGCCCAGCGCCTGATCCGGCCCGTCAGGTCCACCGCAGCGCCCCTTCACGCCAGACGTACACGACCCCGACGAAAAGGACTGCGAGGAACCCGAACATCTCGATGACCGCCGAGGCACCCAGGTCCGCGACCACGACTGCCCACGGGTACATGAAGATCATCTCCATGTCGAAGGCCAGGAACAGCACGGTCACGGCATACCACCGGGCGTGGTAGCGCGAGACGGCGTGCTGCTGCGGCAGCGACCCCGACTCGAACGGCAGCACCTCAAGTGGTCGCCGAGCCCGTGACAGCGCCAGCGAGGCGCCGTACCCGGCCACCACCAACGCCGATGCCATCGTGAACAGCGCCAGCACAGCGATCATCTGGATGCCGCGCGGTTGGAAGCCGGCGCCTTGAACCGGCGCAGGCGCAGGCTGTTCGACACCACGAACACCGACGAGAACGCCATCGCGGCTCCGGCCAGCATCGGGTTCAGCAGACCAGCCGCGGCCAGCGGCAGGGCGGCGACGTTGTAGGCGAAAGCCCAGAACAGGTTGCCCTTGATGGTGCCCAGGGTGCGTCGCGAGAGCCGGATGGCGTCGGCCGCGGCGCGGAGGTCACCGCGGACCAGCGTGAGGTCGGAGGCCTCGATGGCGACGTCGGTCCCGGTACCCATCGCCAGGCCGAGGTCGGCCTGGGCCAGAGCGGCGGCGTCGTTGACGCCGTCACCCACCATCGCGACGGTCTTGCCTTGCTCCTGCAGGCGTTTGACCACGTCGACCTTGTCGGCCGGCATGGCCTCGGCGATGACCGCGTCGATGCCCACCGCAGCGGCGACCGAACGGGCTACGGTCTCGTTGTCTCCGGTGAGCAGGACCGGTGTCAGGCCAAGGTTCCGCAGCTGAGCTATCGCTTCGGCGGAGGTGTCCTTGATCGCGTCGGCGACCACCAGGAGACCGCGGGCCTGGCCGTCCCATCCGACAGCGACCGCCGTCCTGCCCTGCGCCTCCGCGGCGGCCCTGGCCTGCGCGAGGTCGGGGGTGAGGTGCTGCGACCAGTCCTCGAGCAGCCGGGTTCTGCCCACGAGTACGGCGTGTCCGTCCACGACGCCCTGCACCCCCAGGCCTTCGATGTTCGCAAAGCCCTCGACGGGCGGTAGAGCCCCGGCCCGCTCGGCGGCGCCCTTGACGATGGCCTGGGCGATGGGGTGCTCGGAGGCGTCCTCCAAGGCCCCGGCCAGCTGCAGCACCTGCGTGGGGTCCTCGCCGTCGGCGGTGATGACGTCGAGCAGGGTCATCTGTCCGGTGGTGACGGTGCCGGTCTTGTCCAGCACGACGGTGTCGACTCTGCGGGTGGACTCCAGCACCTCGGGACCCTTGATCAGGATGCCGAGCTGGGCGCCACGACCGGTGCCCACCATCAGCGCGGTCGGGGTCGCGAGACCGAGGGCACACGGGCAGGCGATGATCAGGACAGCGACAGCGGCAGTGAACGCCGGCGACAGGCCACCACCGGTGCCGATCCAGTAGCCGAGGGTGGCGATGGCCAACGCGATGACGATCGGCACGAAGATGCCGGAGACGCGGTCGGCGAGGCGCTGGGCCGCGGCCTTGCCGTTCTGTGCGTCCTCGACGAGCTGGACCATCTGCGCCAGTTGGGTGTCAGCGCCGACGCGAGTGGCGCGTACGAGGATCCGGCCGCCGGCGTTCACGGTGGCACCGATCACCGTGTCGCCGGGTGCGACCTCGACCGGGACGGACTCGCCGGTGAGCATCGAGGCGTCCACCGCGGAGGATCCCTCGGTGATGACGCCGTCGGTGGCGATCTTCTCGCCTGGCCGTACGACGAACTCGTCGCCGACGACGAGCTGGTCGACGCTGATGCGCTCCTCGCGACCGCCGCGGCGGACGGCGACGTCCTTGACGCCGAGCTCGAGCAGCGCACGCAGGGCGGCGCCGGCCTGGCGCTTGGACCGGGTCTCGAAGTACCGGCCGGCCAGGATGAACGTCGTCACCCCCGCAGCGGCCTCGAGGTAGATGTTGGTGGTGCCGTCCATCCGGGCGACGGTCAGCTCGAACGGGTGGGTCATCCCCGGTTCCCCGGCACTGCCGAAGAACAAGGCGTACAACGACCAGACCAGGGCGGCGAGCGTGCCCATCGAGATGAGCGTGTCCATCGTTGACGTGCCGTGCTTGAGGTTCGTCCAGGCGGCCCGGTGGAAGGGGTAGGCGCCCCAGACCACCACGGGTGCGGCCAGCGTCAGTGACAACCACTGCCAGTACGTGAACTGCCACGCAGGCACCATCGCCATGGCGATCACCGGAACGGTGAGCACGGTGGAGACGATCAGTCGTTGCCGCAGCGGGCGGGCCGGGTCCGGTTCCTCGACGGTCATGCTGGCGGGCCCGACTCCGTCGGGACTGGGCGGTTCGGGCAGGCGGGCGTTGTAGCCGGCTCCCTGCACGGCGGCGACCAGATCCTGAGCCTCGATGCCGTCGGCGAAGGTGACCCTGGCCTTCTCCGTGGAGTAGTTGACCGTGGCAGTGACGCCCTCGAGCTTGTTGAGCCGCTTCTCGATCCGCATGGCGCACGACGCGCAGGTCATGCCGCCGATCGCGAGGTCGACCTGCCCCCCACCGCCCGAGGCCTGCGGGGTCGTGCTGTGCGGTGCGGAACTCATCAGTTCTCCTCGCCTGACGTGGAGGTGGCGCCGGCTCGTGCAGTGAGCTCGGCGGTGCGGACCACGCCGTTGTGCTGGAAGTCCAGGAACAGCCGGTAGTCGCCGGCCGAGGGAGCGGTGGCGTAGAACGCGATGTCCGGACCCGGTTCGGTCTGGCCGTCGCGGGGTTCGCCGACGGGGTGGACGTGCAGGTAGGCCAGGTCCCCGTCGCGCAGCGCGACCAGGTGGCCGTAGGCGGCGAGGTAGGGCTGCAGGTCGGTGACCGGCTTGCCGTCCCGCGACACCGACAGCGTCAGCTCGGACTCCTTGCCCGCTGCAAGCTGACCGTCGAGGGTGACGGTGTAGCCGTCGACCTGCGCGGTCGTCGAGGGGGCGGGCACGTCCCGCGGCTGGTAGTCGCCAGCGACCGAGATGTCCGCGCCGAGCGTCAGCTTCTCGCCGTGGTCGGCTGAGGCGAAATCGGCGAACACTCGCCAGGTACCCGCTGTGAGTGAGAGCGGGACGCTCCACTGTCCGTCCTGGCCGAGCTCGGGGTGCACGTGCTGGAACCCGGTCATGTCACGGCGGACCGCGATGAAGTGCAGGTCCTTGTCGTGCGTCTCCTCGTAGGCGGTGACGGGCACCCCGTCAGGTCCCAGGATGCGAAACGACACGGGTGTCGCCGCTCCTGCAGGTAGCAGTTCCTGAGTCAGGGAGAGGGTGTAACCCTGCTCGGAGACCATCAGACCTCCGGGCATCTCGGGTACGGGTGGCTCGCCCATCTCGTCGCTCGACGCACCGTGGTCCCCGTGCTGGGCCGGTTCTCCCGTCGTGTGCGCTGTGCTGGTGTGCCCGGCATCGACCGGGTCGACCGGTCCGACCGTGTTGCCGACGCCGGCGGCGGCGCCGAACAGTGCCAGCAGCCCCACGGCGTACGCGCCGAGCTTGGTCGGGGTGTTCATCGTGTCCCTCCTGGATGGTGCGGGTCCGGACCGCTAGTCGGTTACCTGGTAGCCGGCCTCGGCGACGGCGACGCGGACCGCGGCGTCGACGGGGGAGTCGCTGGTGACGGTCAGTCCTCCGGTGGCGAGGTCGACGTCGACGTCGGTGACACCGGGAACGGCGCTCACCTCCTCGTTGACCGAGGTGACGCAGTGGCCGCAGGTCATGCCGACGACGGTGTACGTGGACGTGCTCATGTCAGTTCATTCCTTTCGGAGATGGTGCGGACTGGTGGGATCGGTCCGGCTTCGGACGGACACGTGCAGTCCATGATCAGGAGCGGACGAGCCGAGCGATCGCGTCGGAGGCCTCCTTGACCTTGACGTCTGCTTCCGGGCTGCCAGCCTTCGCCGCGTCGACCACGCAGTGGCTCAGGTGCTCTTGCAGCAAACCAAGCGCGACCGACTGGAGTGCCTTGGTCATGGCGGACACCTGCGTGAGGATGTCGATGCAGTACTGCTCCTCCTCCACCATCCGCTGCAGGCCCCGCGCCTGGCCCTCGATGCGACGCAGTCGCTTGAGGTAGTCGTCCTTGCGGCCGATGTAGCCGTGACTCGCAGGGTGCTCGGCGCCAGGCGTGGCTGTCATGTCGTCCTCTTCCAGCGTGTAGTCGGTCCTGCTGTTCCAGAAACATAGTACCCCCCGCAGGTATCACAAGAAGGCATGGAGTCCCGGTGACTCACCATACCCCCCTATGGTATACACGAGGACCAGTCACGAGGGAACACCGCAGCGGGCCCATCCCGGCCCGACGAATACCCCCCTACAGGTATTGGAGTCGTCATGGCCACCCCATCGTCCCCACCGGCGTCGCGACGCTGGCTCGCCCTGGCGCTCATCGCCATGGCCCAGTTCATGGTCATCATGGACACCTCGATCATCGGCGTGGCGCTACCGCGCATGCAGCAGGACCTCGGCTTCTCCCAGGAGAACCTGTCCTGGGTCTTCAACGCCTACGTCGTCGCATTCGGCGGTCTGCTGCTGCTCGGCGGTCGCCTGTCCGACCTGTTCGGGGCCCGCCGGCTGTTCAGCACCGGCTGGCTCGTCCTCCTCATCGGATCGGTCGTCGCGGGAGCAGCCGGCAACGTCGGCGTCGAGCTGATCGGACGCGCCGCCCAGGGCGTCGGCGCAGCGTTGATCGCCCCCTCGGCACTGACCCTGCTGATGATGCTGTTCGGCGCCAACCCCAAGGAGCTCACGAAGGCGCTGGCGCTGTACGGCGCCGCGGCACCGGCAGGAGGAACCGCCGGAGTGTTCCTCGGAGGCGTGATCACCGAGTACATCTCCTGGCCCTGGGTCTTCTACATCAACGTCCCGATCGCGATCCTGGCGCTGATCGCCGCGCCGGCCCTCATGCCCGCCGGTGGGGCCGGTGCCCGTGGTTCGATCGACATCCTCGGGGCCCTCACCGTCACTGCCGGATTGGGTAGCGCCGTGTACGCCATCGTCCGCGCCCCCGAGGTCGGCTGGGCATCCGCCGAGGTCTGGGGGGTCCTGGTCGCTGCGGGAGTTCTTCTCGTGATCTTTGCGGCCACCCAGGCCTCGCGCAGCGAACCGCTGATGCGCCTGTCGATCTTCCGGACCCCGAACCTCGGCGCCGCCAACCTCGTCCAACTGCTGCTCGGCGGCGCGTGGATCCCGATGTGGTTCTTCCTCAACCTCTACCTGCAGCAGGTCCTCGGCTACAGCGCCTTCCCATCCGGTGCGGCGCTGCTGCCCATGACCATCCTCATCATGATCGGCATGATCGCGCTCGCCCCAGCCGCCATCAACCGGTTCGGGCCCAAGGCCATGATCGTGACCGGCTTGACCATCCTTGCGGCCGGGATGGGCTGGCTGTCGATGATCCGTCCGGACGGCAACTTCTGGGTGGACGTGCTCCCGGCGTCGCTCGTCGCCGCCCTCGGCATGTCCGTTGCCTTCATCCCCTCGCTTGGCACGGCGATCTCCTCCGCGCGACCCGAAGAAGGCGGTCTGGCGGCAGGCATCGTCAACACCAGCTACCAGGTCGGCTCCGCCCTCGGTCTGGCCACGATGACCGCCGTCGCCGCGTCCTACGGCGCCGACCGGCTCGGCGACCTGTCCGCGCTGACCGACGGGTTCTCCGCAGCCTTCCTGGGTGCCGGCATCATCGCGCTCGCCGGAGCCGTCCTGGCGGTGCTGACCCTGCGCAGTCCGCGCACGGCCGCCGACGAGCCTTCTCCGGCTCAGTTCGGCGACGCCGAGTCGGCGAGCGGCCGCTGAGGAGCCGCGGCGCGGACCTCCAGGAGCCCAGTCCCGGTGGGTGTCGTGACGCCGACTCACGCAGCCAGCCCACGGCGCCCGCCGGCCACTACTGTGTTGATCGACAGGAGTTCACATGCGTAGGCTCGCTCCAGCCGGCCGATCAGGCCACGTATCCCCGTTCCGGGTGGGCGCCGACGGGCGCTCGGGCGGGGTGGCCGCGAGGCTGCAGCGGGTCGCGGCAGCGTTCGCTCCCGGCGGCCTGCCGGTACGGGTGCGTGCCTGGGACGGCACCGTGGCGGACCTGGGGCCGGATCCCAGTGTCAGCGTGACGGTCACCGGGCCGCCGGCGGTCCGGCACATGCTCGCTGCACCTGGCCAGATCGGGCTCGCCCGGGCGTACGTCAGCGGTGACCTCACGGTCGAGGGTGACCTCGAGCAGGCCATGAGCTCCTTGTTCGACGTCCTGTCCCCGCCCGCCGACGGGGCGGCGGTGATGCGACGGCCCGTTCCGTCGGCCAGGCTGCTGCTCGACGTGGCGCTCCTCTGGGGCTCCTCCCGGCCGCCCATCGCGCCCGCCGTGGAAGCGAGGTTGAACGGTCGACGGCACACCCGTGTCCGAGACGCCGTCGCGATCGCGCACCACTACGACGTCGGCAACGACTTCTACCGGCTGCTGCTGGGACCCGCGATGACGTACTCGTGCGCGTATTGGACCCGGTCCGGCCTGACCCTGGCGGAGGCGCAGGAGGCCAAGCACGAGCTCATCGCCGCCAAGCTCGCCCTGACGTCGGACACCGAGTTGCTCGACGTCGGCTGTGGGTGGGGATCCCTGCTCATCCACGCAGCCACCCGCCACGGAACCCGCGGGCTCGGAGTCACCCTGTCGCGCGCCCAGGCCGACCTGGCGCGCCGCCGGGTGGCTGAGGCAGGCGTCGCCCACCTGGTCGAGATCCGCCGACAGGACTACCGCGACCTCACCGACCTGCACGTCGACGCCATCGCCAGCGTCGGGATGGCCGAGCACGTCGGGACCAGCGAGCTCGCCACCTACAGCCGCCACATCGCGCAGCTGTTGAGGCCTGGTGGTCGGCTGCTCCACCACACCATCTCCACGCGCAACCAGCGACCCGTCGAGCCCAGGCAGGGCAGTCGCGCTGACACCTTCATCAACCGCTACGTGTTTCCCGACGGTCAGCTGCAACCCATGCATGCGACGGTTGCCGCCATCGAGTCCAGCGGGCTGGAGGTGCGCGACGTCCAATCCCTGCGCGAGCACTACCCGCGCACCCTGCGGGCCTGGACGGCGAACCTGCGCCGCGACTTCGACGATGCCGTGAACCACGTCGGCGTGGACCGTGCCAGGACCTGGGAGCTGTACATGACCGCGTCGGCCATCGCGTTCGACCGAGCCCGTGTCGGCGTGAACCAGGTCCTGGCCGTACGCATGTACCCAGGTGGGGTCAGCGGCATGCCCGCGGCCCGCCCGGAGGCACCGCACCCCTGCTTTCTGCGGGAGCACAGCTCGTGGACACCTGCGTCAGTTCGTCGGGGTACGCGCGTCCGTCAGGGAGCGCACCCGCTGCAGGTCACCCCCGGGCGGATCACCCAAACGCCACAGATCTGATACGGGTGTGACTCCTGTGGCGTTCGAACTGCGAAGGCCCTGAGTCGCGTGACCCGCGGCGGTCAGTGGTGCAGAAGCGGCGTCGCCGGGCTGGTCAGGCCCGGTTTCGCGCCACTGGCGCAGGTGATGGTGCTGAACACGGTCACCTGGCCGCCACGACTCTCCGACGAGGCAGACCTTGTCGAGCTTGGTCCGGACTCTTGATCGTGCGCTCCTCAACCCGCGCGGGTCTGAAGGAAGGCTGCGACATGACGGACATAGGCGCCGTACTGCTCCACGGCTATGGGTACAGCGACGGCCACTCGGTTGTGGTCGACGTCCAGGTAGTTGTGCACCAGCACGTTCCGCATGCCGACCGAGGGTCGCAGGGCGGTGGCGAGCTCGGTATCGATCATCCCGGCCTCGGCGGCCAGGATGAAGGACTCGGCATAGGTGTCGGGCGCCCGGCCGAGCAGGCCGACCGCGACGTGGCTGTTGCTCGCGAAGGCCAGATCGACAAGCAGCGTGAGGATGCGCTCAAGGGCCAGCGCGGTGAGGGGCTCGGCGGAGAGCCGCGCCGAGTCGATCGGACCGAGGTCGACCAGCTGGTCGAGCAACTCACGGATCCGGCGGAGCTTGGCCCGTACGGACCGCCAGTCGATCTCTCGGGGTGTCACCGGCCCAGTAGCTCCAGGTCCAGTCGGCGCAGGGCGTCGGTCTCGATCCGCTCGCCGATGGCTGCGGTCTGGGCGTCTGCGTAACGACCGGGGCCGCTCTCGAACAGCGCCACGCAGCCGACGAGCGCCCGTTCCCGCAGGACCGGGCTCCCTCGGTTGAGGTGGGCGAGGTCGATGTCCTCGACGCCGGTCAGCCCGATGAGGTCGGCGACCAGTGCCACCGGGTCGAAGGGAAGGTCCGGTTCGCTGAGGACGGCAACATCGAGATCACGCGCCTCCGGCGCACCGCGCGCCGCGCTACCGAACACCGTGAGGACACGCACCGCGTGTCGCGCACAGAGCGCGTCGATTTCACCCGACGCAGCGGCAGCGCGCATCCGGGCCAGACCCTCACCGGGAGTCGC
>JACCXZ010000170.1 GCA_013696745.1 Nocardioidaceae bacterium
GCCCTCGTGCTCCACCGGGGCACGAGGGCCGGGATGGTCAGTGCCGTGACCGCAATCATGACGATGAGCGCGGCCACCAGCATGCCCGCTTCGCTGCGCTCGAGAACTGCAAGGCCCAGCACGGTGACCGCACCCAGGATGCGGACAGCGATCAGCGTGGAGGCGTGGCTGTTCGGCTGTGACCTGACCACCGCCACCAGCATCTCCTCGCCCACGGCAACAGAATGTTACCGTCTAATTACAAAGAGTAGTCGTTCATCACGGACTCTGCATAACGTATGGCCGTTCGGGCCACCGCTCAGTTCAGTCCGGTCTCCGTGAACTGGATAATCATCGTGATCGCACCGGGGCCCATGACTGTGGTGAACAGCACCGGCAGGATGCAGAACATCAGTGGGAACAGGATCTTGACCGGCACCTTCTGCGCCTTCTCCTCGGCTCGTTGGCGGCGATTGACCGCATCTCCTTGGACTGCACACGCAGGACGCGCCCGATCGGGATGCCGAAGGCGTCGGCCTGCATCATGGCGGTGACGAACCCCTTGAGGTCCGGCAGCGGTCGTGCGGTTGCTGAGGTTGCGGCCAGCGGCCCCTCGGTGTTGCGGGCCACCTGGGCCAGTGCCGTCGGACTTCATCCGCTCGGCAATGCCGTCCAGGGCGTCCTCGACCCCGACGCCGAGCCGTTGCTCCACCAGGGCACGTCGGAACACCCCGGCGACCGGTTCGGTGCCCTCGCGGACCACCGTGTCCAGCGGCTGGGTGAACGACAGACCGGCGGACAGGCCTGCCCGAGACGGCCGAGCGTCCCGGCCAGCTGTGCGTTGACCTTCTTGATCCGGCGCGACGCGCACACGCCGAGGTACAGCCACGGTCCGAGCACGCCCGGCGCCGCGAGGGCGATGCCCAGGTGCAGCGGCCTGCTCGGCGAACAACGCCGCGAGGTCCTCCGGCCCGGCGATGTCGATGACCTGCCCGTAGCCGGCGATCGCGACCTTCTCGAGCAGGGACTGCTGGGCGGCCCCCTGCTGGAGCGCCACGACGTCCACCTTGACGCCGGACTGCTTCCCGTCGTACAGCCGGGTCCGCGGGGACAGCCTGAGGCCGCCGATGGCCTGCTCGAGCGCAGTGCGGTCGGTAGTCGCCTCGGCTATCACCGTGGCCTCGTCTGCGAACCCGACCAGTGCCACGGCGACGTCGTCGCCGACCGCCTCAGCGGCGAGCTGCGCCTGCGCCGGCGCCGCGTCACCGGCCAGGGTGACCCGCACCGCGGACGGATCGGGGGTGACACCCTCCGGCAGGTCGTGCACGGAGAGCAGCACCTCGACGCTCCCGCCGTTGATGTCGACCTGGGCGATGTCGGCGTACGCCGCTGCAGCCAGTGCCGGGCCAGCGGCCGATCATGCCCATGCACCCGGCGGCCAGCAGACCGCCTGCATGCGGTCCAGGAGCCGGGGAAGGCACCGGCTCACAACGCGCCGTCCATGGCGAACACCATCGGGTTGACGCTCTGTCCGTTCTGCTTCAGCTTCTCCATGAACTTCGGTCGCAGGCCGGTGCTGCGCAGCACGCCACGGTTCTTGCCGTGCTCGTCGATGCCCTGGTGCTCGTAGACGAAGAGGTCCTGAAGGGTGACCACATCACCCTCCATGCGTTCCACTTCGGTGATGTTGGTGATACGGCGGCTGCCGTCGGACAGCCGGCTCTGCTGCACCACCAGGTCCACGGCGCTCGCGATCTGTTCCCGGATGGCCCGCATCGGCAGGTCGACGCCGGCCATCAGCACCATCGTCTCGACGCGGGACAGCGTGTCGCGCGGGGAGTTGGAGTGGACCGTGCAGATGGATCCGTCGTGACCGGTGTTCATCGCCTGCAGCATGTCCAGCGCCGAGGCGTCACGCACCTCGCCGACGACGATTCGGTCCGGCCGCATCCGCAGCGCGTTGCGGACCAGGTCGCGGATCGAGACCATCCCCTTGCCCTCGATGTTGGAGGGGCGTGACTCCAGGCGTACGACGTGGTCCTGGCGCAGCTGCAGCTCGGCGGCGTCCTCGATCGTGACGATGCGCTCGTCGGACGGGATGAAGGACGACAGCACGTTCAGTGTGGTGGTCTTGCCGGCACCGGTGCCCCCGGAGACGATGACGTTCAGCTTGCCCTTGACGCACGCCTGCAAGAACTCTGCGGTCCGCGGGGTCAGCGACCCGAAGCGGATCAGGTCGTCCACGGTGAGCGGGTCGGCGGAGAACTTGCGGATGGTGAGGATGGATCCGTTCAGCGCCAGAGGCGGGATGACTGCGTTGACGCGGCTGCCGTCGGGCAGGCGGGCGTCGACCATCGGGCTCGACTCGTCGACGCGGCGACCGATGCGCGCCACGATCTTGTCGATCGTGCGGCGCAGGTGGGCCTCGCTGGCGAAACGGCCCTCCACGCGCTGCAGCCGGCCGTCCCGCTCGATCCAGATGTCGTACGGCCCGTTGACCATGACTTCGGACAGCGAGTCGTCGCGAAGGTACGGCTCGATCGGTCCATACCCGAGGATGTCGTCGGAAATCTCCTGGGTCAGGCGCTGGCGGTCGGCGGTGGTGAGCGGTTGATCATTGGTGGCCATTGCGTCCGCCAGTGCCTCACGGACCATCGCCTCGAGCTCGGTGGCGGTCAGTTCGGAGTCGTAGAGCTTGGGACCCAGGGTGGACAGCAGGACGCGATGGATGGCTGCCTTGAGCTCAGCGTGCTTGTCCGCCGTGGGAGCCGTCGCCCGGTTGTTCAACGCCGGGACGGTGTTCGTCGACGTGCTGCGGCCCGGGCCGCCGGCAGCGATCCCGGGACCGGGGGACGAGGTGGTCCGTTCCAGCTGCGCGGACGCGAGCCGCTCTGCGAGGCCCATCAGCGACCCGCCTCGCCGCGGTTGATCGACGCGGGCACGTCGGCCGAGGACGGGATGCGCCGGGTCTCCAGGGCGATCTTCAGGTTCTTCAACGCCGGGATGTCCGGCGTGGCGACCAGCAGGATCTGGTCGCTGAGGTCGAAGGCCTGCAGCACCTGGTCCTCGAAGCTGGGCGGTGTGTCCACGACCACGTAGTCGTAGGACTCGGTCAAGAGGTCGAGTATCCGCGCGACCAGGGCAGCTGAGCTCGAGTCCGTGGCGTCAGGACCGACGGGTGCGACCAGCGCGACCAGGCCGTCACTGACGCGGTTCAGCAGCGAATCCAGTCCGGTCATGTCGAGGTCGTCACCCATCGTCACCGCGTCGGCGATGATCCGTGCGGGGAAGATCTGCAGCGTGATCGCCACGTGGCCGAACGCGAGGTCGAGGTCGACAAGACAGACTTTGTGGTCGTGCCCGGCGAGGTGGGCTGCCAGGTTGGTGGCGACGGTGGTCTTGCCGACCCCGCCCTTGGCCGAGGACACGGTCAGGACCTTGCCACGCTTCAACGCACGTTCGTCCGGCTGGGAGCTGAGCGCCTCGTGCAGCACAGAGGTGTTGATCTGCTCGCGCACCAGGATCACGCTCAGGCTGGGGAGGTCCGCGGCCGACGCAAGGATGTCGGTGCCCTCGCACACCTCGGCGATGGAGTGCGCAGTGGTGAGGTCGGGTTCGACGAGGGTAGTCATGGCAGCCTCCCCGGATCAGTCGAAGAGCTCGTCGAGGCCGATGGCCTCACTCGGAGCCAGGTCGGCCTCGTCGCTGCGCAGGGCGAACCACAGCTCGCCGGTCTTACTGCCGAGGATGATCTTCCCGCTCTCCGCCTGGTCGACCGACAGCGTCAGCAGCGTCATGGGGAGGCTGTCGACCGTCTGCTCTCCGTCGGCGTCGGTCACCGTGCGCGAGGTCATGGTGGTGCCGCCGGGACCCAGCACCGTGACGTCCTCAAGCAGCAGACGCACCTCACGCGCCCTGGGAGGGGCTTCCGGGTCCGTACCCCACCAGATCGCGACGTTCGAGCCGGGCTCGAGGAAGACGGCCACCCGGTTGGGGTCAGCCAGCTCGGCGCTCACCGCGAGCCCTTCGTCGGGGATGCCGAGGGCGCTGACCGCGGCGTTGTCGCCCCACTTGCTGGGCAGCAGCTGTTCGCCCGGGTCACCCGCCGGTCGACGCCGCGTACGTACAAATGGACCAGGCTGGCGCCGAGCGTGGCGATGACGACCGCGACGACGAGCAGTACGGTCTCGCGTCCCATGGTGG
>JACCXZ010000171.1 GCA_013696745.1 Nocardioidaceae bacterium
GGTCGACGACGAAGTTGTATCCGATGTCGCACCAGCCCTGGCTCTGCGTGTGGTACGCCAGGATCGACCGCATCAACGCCGGGCTGTCGGCGGCGGAGTAGGTGTTGGAGTTCACCGTGTGGTGCACCACCACGGCACGGGCCGCGGACCCGTACTTGGGGTCGGAGCACCGGTCGCCGAGGGCGGGGTCGGCTCCCCACTCCTGCCGGGTGACGACGTCGGGCATCGCCGGGAAGCCACTGGGCAGCCGCTCGGTGCCGGTGCGGCTCGACACGCCGGCAGCCAGCGGCGTGCGGTCCGGCTCGACCGTCTCGACCGAGAGGTCGCGCGGCGCGCGGTCGGCGCGGCTGATGACCCGCACGGCGACGCCGTCGGCCGCGCCAACCCAGATCGGGTCGGTGCCCTCGCGGGTCTGGTCGCCCGCTGCAGAGGCAGCGTCGCCCTCGACCTCCAGCGGCATCCAGCGTCCCCAGCTGCCCTGCACGCGCGCCCGTAGCGACACCGACGTGCCCGCCGCGGCGGTGCTCGGTTCCCAGGTCACGCCGACCAGTCCGTAGGTCGACGTGGGCGTGGGCTCGAGCTTGGCGACGACCGATCTCTTGCCACGGCCGAACGTGGCGTACGTGGCCGGGACGTCCAGCGAGCGGACGACGGTCGGCTCCACGACTGTCGAGCCGACTGCCGCCGGCACGGTCCAGGTGCTGGGCGTGGCCGGCGTCGGTGTCGGTGCCGCCGTGGCCGGGAGCATCGAGCCGGCCAGGGCGATGACTGTCGAGGAGACGACGGCCCCGGCTCCGGTCAGGATGCGCGGCGCACGTGTCTGACCGGTGACCCGGTGAGCTTGGCGCATGAATGACGACCCCTCAGCGTGACGCAATGAATCCCATGTGACTGTTGGTGTTGATGTGACTCCAGTGTGTGATTATGGGCACGTATTTCTGTCACTGACTACCCCGCAGCAGAAACTGCATGAATTACATTCTTGTAATGACAGATGTGTCATTCTTCGGCCTTGACCTGCGCCCTCCGGGCGCGTGCAGACATGGATTTCAGACGCGGCGGTGCAGGCGGCGAGCAGCCTCGGCGATCGACCCGGACATCGACGGGTAGACGGTGAACGCATGGGCCACCTGGTCGACCGTCAAGTTGCAGGACACAGCGAGCGCGATCGGGTGGACCAGCTCGCTCGCCTGCGGCCCCACCGCCACGCCGCCGACGACGATGCCGGTGCCCGGCCGGCAGAAGAGCTTGACGAACCCGTCGTGCACGCCTTGCATCTTGGCCCGCGCGTTCCCCGACAGGTCGAGCATCACGCCGTCGGCCTCGATCGTTCCGTCATCGACCGCCCGCTGGGTACATCCCACCGTTGCGATCTCGGGTGCGGTGAAGACGTTGGAGGAGACGTGGCCCAGGTCCAGCGGAGCAACGGCGTCACCGAGCGCGTGCGCCATCGCGATGCGTCCCTGCATGGCAGCCACCGAGGCGAGCATGAGCACGCCGGTGCAGTCCCCCGCCGCGTACACGCCCCGCACCGAGGTCCGCGAGACACCGTCGACCTTGACGAAGCCGCCGTCGTCGAGCTGCACCCCCGCCTCTTCCAGGCCGAGGCCCGACGTGTTCGGGATCGACCCGAGCGCCAGCAAGCAGTGTGAACCCGTGAGGGTCTGGCCGTCGGTGAGCGTCACCCGTACGCCGGGTCCGTCGGGTCCGTGGGTGCGCTCAACGCTGCTCATCCGGCTGCGCGAAACGACAGTCATCCCGCGTCGGGTGAACACGTCCTGCAGCACCCGCGCGGCATCAGCGTCCTCTCCGGGCAGCACCTGGTCGCGGCTGGACACCAGCACGACCTCGCTGCCCAGCGCGAGGTACGCACCGGCGAACTCCGCGCCGGTGACACCGGACCCCACCACGATCAGCCGACTCGGCAGCTCGTCGAGGTCGTAGATCTGCTCCCAGGTCAGGATGCGCTCACCATCCGGCTGCGCGGCGTCGAGCGAGCGGGGATACGCCCCGGTGGAGAGCAGGACCGTGTCGGCGTCGAGCCGCTCGGTGCTCCCGTCGGCAGCGGTGACGACGACGGTCCCCGGACCCTCGAGGCGTCCGCTGCCGGTGACGGTGTGCACCCCGTCGCGGTCGAGGCGACGCGCGATGTCCTCAGACTGCGCCAGGGCGAGGCTCTTGACCCGCCGGTTGACCACCCGCAGCTCGGCCTGGACCGTGTGCTCGTCGCGACCCGAGGGGCCCAGGGAGACACCGAGCTCGCCGGCGCCGAGGACCTCGGTCATCAGGTCGGAGGTGGCGATCAGGGTCTTGCTGGGCACGCAGTCGGTGAGCACCGCCGAACCACCGAGACCGTCGCGGTCGACCACCGTGACGCGCGCTCCGAGCTGCGCGGCCACGAGCGCCGACTCGTACCCGCCGGGACCGCCACCGATGATCACCACGTGTTCCACGGGGTCCATCCTGCCGGACCGGTGCATCCACGGCTGCGTCGCATCCGGCACCATCGGGCAGTGACCTCCACCGCGCCGGGACCACTGCGGCACCACCGTCAGGGCGTGCTGATGGTGCTCGGCGGGATCGTCAGCGTGCAGATCGGTTCATCGTTCGCCAAGGGCTTGTTCGCACAGGCTGGGCCGGGCGGCGTGGTGTTCCTGCGGCTGGTGCTGGCCGCCGTCCTGCTCCTCCTGGTGGCGCGCCCGGCACTACGCCTGCTGCGCGGCGTCGGTGGCCGGCAGGCGATCACCTTCGGGGTGTGCCTGGGCGGGATGAACTGGTCGTTCTACGAGGCGCTGGCCAGGATCCCGCTCGGGGTCGCCGTGACCATCGAGTTCGTCGGCCCGCTGGGCGTGGCAGTGGCGACGTCACGGCGACGCGGCGATGTCGCGCTTGCCGGCCTGGCTGCGGCGGGCATCATCCTGCTGACCCGCTCGGGCAGCGTCGACCTGGACCCCGTCGGCATCGTGCTGGCACTGGTCGCCGGCGGCTTCTGGGCCGCGTACATCCTGCTCAGTGCACGGGTCGGCGCCAGCCTGCCCGGCAGCGCCGGCCTCGCCATCGCCCTGCTGGCGGGGTCGCTGGTCACCGCCCCGGTCGGTGTCACGTCGCTGTGGGGCTCGCTCACCTGGGGACTGCTGCTCGCCGGAGCAGGCGTGGCGCTGCTGTCGTCGGCGATCCCGTACTCGCTGGAGCTCGAGGCGCTGCGGCGCATCCCGACCTCGCTGTTCGGGGTGCTGATGAGCCTGGAGCCGGCGATGGCTGCACTGGCGGGATGGGTGGTGCTCGACGAGCGGCTCGGTGCCCGGCAGTGGCTGGCGATCTCACTGGTGGTGGTGGCATCGGCGATGGCCGCGCTGCGGGCGCCGCAGGCTGCTGCACCGCACCTCGACTAGCGGTCAGGGCGGACCGCGTCGCGCCGCTAGGCTGCTGCACCGTGACCGACCCCACAGCGGCAGCCCCGACTCGTACCCACCCGTTGCGCCTCGCCGAGGATGCTGCGACAGCGCTCGCGGAGCGGACCGGCGTCGCCCGGCACGACGTCGCCCTGGTCATGGGGTCCGGCTGGCTTCCTGCCGCTGAGGCGCTGGGCGACCCGGACCACGAGTTCCCCGCTGCCGACCTCCCTGGCTTCAATGCACCGGCAGTCGTGGGGCACGGCGGTACCATTCGTTCGATCATGGTGGGTGGCAAGCGCGCACTGGTGTTCCTCGGCCGTACCCACTTCTACGAGGGCAGGGACGTTCGGACTGTCGTGCACGGCGTCCGCACCGCTGCGGCCGCCGGCTGCTCCACCGTCGTGCTGACCAACGGCTGTGGCAGCCTGGACGAGACGAGGCAGCCCGGCACGCCGGTGCTCATCCGTGACCACATCAACCTGACGGCGACCTCTCCCATCGAGGGCGCGAACTTCGTCGACCTCACCGATCTGTACTCGCCGCGGCTGAGAGCCTCGTGCCAGGAGGTCGAGCCCGGACTGTCCGAGGGCGTGTACGTCCAGTTCCCGGGGCCGCACTACGAGACGCCGGCCGAGATCGCCATGGTCCGCGCCATCGGCGGCAGCCTGGTCGGCATGTCCACGGTGCTCGAGGCGATCGCCGCCCGCGAGGCCGGCCTCGAGGTGCTCGGCATCTCCCTGGTCACGAACCTGGCGGCCGGCATCAGCGGTGTGCCCCTCGACCACGCGGAGGTGCTGCAGACCGGTCAGGACGCCGCCACGCACATGGGGGCCCTGCTGTCCGCCGTGCTGCCGAGGATGTGAGCCGATGCGCGTCCTGGTCACCGGCTCGGCCGGCAGCATCGGCACGACGGTCACGGCAGGCCTGCAGGAGGCCGGGCACGACGTACGCGGGTTCGACCTCCTGGCCCATGACGACAGCAGCTGTTCGCTCGGCGTCCTGGTCGGGGACTGCACCGACCCCGACGTCGTCGCCCGGGCGGTCGACGGCACGGATGCGGTGGTCCACCTCGCAGGGCGACCGAACGAGGGGCCACTCGCCGAGGAGCTGACCTCTCACGTCCTCACCACCGCGACGCTGCTGGACGCGATGGTGGCGGCCGGCGTCGGACGCTTCGTGTACGCAAGCAGCAACCACGCGGTCGGGATGACCGAGCGGGCCGACCTCCTGAGGACTGACGTCTGCGGCAGGCCCGACACGTTCTACGGGGTGGCCAAGGTGGCCGCCGAAGGACTGTTGAGCCTGTACGCCGACCGGCACCCGATCACCGCGGTGTCGATGCGGATCGGCAGCTTCCTCGACCGGCCGACGTCGCGGCGCAACCTGGCCACCTGGCTGTCCCCCGGCGACTGCGTACGCATGGTCGAGGCCGCGACGGGCTCGAAGACGGTCACCGGCCACACCGTCGTCTACGGGATCTCCGCCAACACCGGTGCCTGGTGGGACCTCGAGCCCGGCCGGGCCATCGGCTACCACCCGGTCGACGACGCCGCGGCCTACGCCGACGAGATTTCCGCAGGTCCCGACGACGAGGCCGAGGCCGCTCGGGTCGGCGGACCGTTGGCCGGTCCGGCGTTCACCCGTCCCTCGCGCTGAGCCGGCGCGGATAGGGTGCCCGGCATGCCGACGCACACCGCCGACCTGATCGAAGC
>JACCXZ010000183.1 GCA_013696745.1 Nocardioidaceae bacterium
CCCCTCGCTCATCGCAGGCCCAGGCCCGAACGGTGAGCAGCGGCTCGCAGCCGGCCCTTGGCGACCTTGCCGTTCGTCGAGTGCGGCAGGGACTCGACGACCTCGACCTGCCGCGGCCACTTGAAGCGCGCCAGCTGGGTCTCGCACCGGGCCCGGACCTCCTCCTCCAGTGCTTCGCTCGCGTCGACATCCAGCGTCTGTCCGCCATGGGGCACGACGTACGCGAGCACCGCCTCCCCGGTGTGGTCGTCCTCGACCCCGATGACAGCCGTCTCGGCCACCTGCTCCATGGCGATGATGACCTCCTCGACCTCCCTGGGGTAGACGTTGAACCCGGACACGATCACCAGCTCGCGCAACCGGTCGACCAGGACCAGGTCGCCGGACTCGTCCAGGAAACCGACGTCACCGGTGGCGTACCAGCCGTCCTCACCCGGACCGTCGGCCCCCTCGGGCCAGTAGCCGGAGAACAGGTTGTCGCCCTTCACCCACACCTGGGCCGGATCGTCGCCCGGGACCGGTCGGCCGGATGCATCCCGGACTTCGATCTGGACCCCGGGGACCGGCCCGCCGACGGAGCCTCGAGCTGCGTGCTCTCCGCGTGAGGACAGCGTCGACGTGACGACCGGTGCGGCCTCCGTGAGGCCGTACCCCTGTTCGACTCGCACCCCGCTGACCTCTTCGAAGTCGCTGACCAGGTCCGGATCGAGCGGCCCGGCGCCGGACAGCACCCGTTCGACTCCGGACAGCCGGTCGGCGACCTCGGGACGCTCCACCCAGGCAGCAATGACCGGCGGGGCGACGGCGATGCTGGTGATCGAGTGCTCGGCGATCATGTCCAGGGTGCCGGCCCCGTCGAACCGGTCCAACAGCACGGTCGTCGCACCTTGGGCGAGCGCCTGTCCGAGCACGCAGTTGAGGCCGTAGACGTGGAACAGCGGCAGCAGTCCCAGGACCACGTCATCGGAACTCATCACCGGCGGCTGCAGGGACGCCGTCTGGGTGATGTTCGCCAGCAGGGCCCGATGGGTGAGCATCGCGCCGCGTGGAGCACCGCTGGTGCCCGAGGTGTACAGCAACGCCGCCAGGGTCTCGACGTCGACCGGGCTGACGACCGCGCGTCCTGCAGCGGCCAGCACCGTGTCGAAGGACAACTCGCCCACCTGGGTGCCACCGCCTGACACCACGACCTGGGGCGGCGCCGAGCGCACACGGACCTCATCAGTGGCACCGGCCAACGCGTCCAGCACACCCGCGACCGCCGTACGTACGTCGGACACGGTCGAGCCGTCGGTGACGACCAGACGGGCACCGCTGTCGACGAGCACCCGGATCAGCTCGCCCGTCACCGCACGTGGGTTGACCGGCACCGACACCAGGCCGGCACGGGCGGCACCGAGGTACGTGACGACGAAGTCCACCGTGTTGGGCAGGGACAGCGCCACCCGGTGCCCAGCGACGAGTCCCTGTTCGCCGAGGCCCCGAGCACAGGACTCGACGAGCTGGTCCAGTTCGCGCCAGGTGACGGTTCGCCCGGCGTCGAACGCCTCGACTATCGCGGGTCGGTCACCGCGTTCGCTTGCGTGGAAGCCGACCAGGTCCGCGACGTTCGTCGGCGCTGCCGCCAGTGCTGCGATCAGCGACTTTGCCAGGGGGTCAGACGCGTCAGCGGCCGGTTCCGAGGTCACCTTGGAAGTCTCGCACACGGCCCCTGACGCCTCCGCTGAGCGCACATCCGCTGTTCCGCCTCGCACACCGTACCCCACGGTTACCATCGAAATGGTACCAGTCAGGCCATTGAGGCACGGGGGACAATGAGACCTTCCAGCTCCGTCGACGGGTCTGCGCTCGGCGCCTCGTCTTCGCTTCGCCGCGCCCTCGAGCTGGCACTCGCCCGCCCCCAGCTGCTCGCGCTCGGGGTGTCCGCGCGTACCCTCGACGACCTGCTCCTGAACGCGGCCGCCGACGGACACGTCACCGGCACCGGTGGGCGCAGGACGCCGCAGTCGGGCACCGGTGGACACGAACCGCGCAGCGGCGCCGACGATGTCGAGTCCCTGCGCATCGAAGCCCTGGTGGACCTGGCCACGGGCGGTGACGCTGAGGCTTTCGGAGCCTTGTACGACCACTACGTCACCGGGGTCTACCGGTTCCTCTACGCGCGCGTGTCCAGCGTCTCGCTGGCCGAAGATCTCACCAGCGAGACGTTCTTCCGGGCACTGCGCTCGATCTCCTCGTTCAGCTGGCAGGGCAGGAACTTCGGCGCCTGGCTCACGACCATCGCCCGCAACCTGGTGACCGACCACTACAAGTCGAGCCGCACCCGCCTCGAGATCGTGGCAGAGGAGATCCCCGACCACGTCGATGCGTCGGCGGGCACCGAGTCGCTCGCCCTGGCGTCGCTGTCCCGCCAAGACCTCGTCGACGCCGTGAACTCACTCGTGCCGGAGCAGCGCGACTGTCTGGTGATGCGCTTCTTCCAGGGGCTGTCCATCGCGGAAACCGCATCCGTGCTCGGACGCAGCGATGGTGCGGTCAAGCAGCTGCAGCTGCGTGCAGTGCGCAACCTCGCCAAGCAGCTGCCGACCGGTGCCCGATGACCGTGACCTCACCAGCAGGTGCCTCGTTGGACAGGGCAGGGTGTCCGAGCTCGGTCCGGCATCAGCCAATCCCGAGGATCACACCATGAGTCCGCTACGCACGTCGCGCCAGGCAGAGGAGTTGTCCGCAGCCCTCGACGGAGCCGGCGCGCCCCGGGATGCGCAGTTGCTCGCGCTGGTGTCAGTCGTCGAGCGGCTCCGCTCGGTCCAGCTGCCTCGCCCCTCGCCGGACTTCTTCGATCAGCTGCGAGACCACCTCGTGGCAGCAGCAGAAGCGCAGCTGGCCTCGTCGGCGGCCACTGCGACGGCGGCCTCACCCGATCGCCGTACCCGCAGATCACCGTCGCGCTCTCCGTGGGTCCGGCGACACCTGGGGCGGCTGGCCGGCACGGTCGTCGTGGCTGCCTCCAGCGTCGGGGTCGTGGCGGGCAGCGCGCAGGCACTGCCCGGCGACGTGCTCTACCCGGTCAAGCGTGCCGGGGAGAGCGTCGAACTCGCGTTCGCACGCGGTCCTGCCTCGGAAGGTCGGGTGAACCTCGAGCACGCCGAGGTCCGCCTGGACGAAGTCGGCTCGCTCACGCTGCGCGACGATGTCGAGTCGGCAGAGAACACACGGCTCGTCGGTTCCACCCTGGACGACTTCACCGAGCAGGCCGCCGCCGGTGGATCGGGCCTTGTCTCCGCGTTCGAGGCGGACGGTGATCGGGCCGCTCTGGTGGAGATCGACGAGTTTGCGACCCGTGCCATCCACGACCTGCAAGGAATCGCCGCCTCACTGCCGGAGGACACCGGGCAGCAGTTCGCCAGTGCGGCCGGCGCGCTCGAGGTGCTGACCCAGGAGGTCGATGCGACCTGCCCGTCCTGCCCGTCAGACCCCGCTCAGTCAGCGGACCTCGAAGCGCTGCTGGAGACCGTCGGCAACGTCCTCACCTCAGAGGCGCTCCCGGTGTCAGCCAGCGCAGACCCGGTGACGAGCACCCCGGACACTGGTACGGACGCTCCTGGGCAGAACCCTGGTGGTGGCGGCAGCGGGGGTGGTGAACCGTCGGAGCCGGACCACCCACCGACCGGGCAGGACGACCAGCAGGTGGACGGCGGCGGCGGGGGGTCCGACGGCGGAGGCGGCGGCGGGGG